>NZ_JBQERC010000003.1:0-276753 GCF_056534665.1 Ruegeria sp. P8 | reverse complement strand
AAACTCAACCTCAGATGCCCCCAGTCTCTCCTGAGCGTCTCAACCGTCTTTCCAGTCCGTCAGGCCAACCTCTGTTGCGCCGGTGAAGGGGTATTTACGGATTAGAATCCCTACCCGCAAGCGGAAAATGACGATATTGATCTTTTTTTTGAGTTTTCTTTGTTTATTATTTTATTTCAATAACTTATACTCAATCACAATTGCCCGCCACCCTTCCGTCCGGGTGCTATTAGGCATGATCTGACCGGCAAGCCCCCAAAAACAAAAGGGGCCGACACAAGATATAGAGTCTCCGCAATTTCAAGATACAAGTCAGGGCGACTCGAAACGGGAAAACGAGTCGGATTTGCGGCCAGAATCCGGTCAAAATCCTCTCACCCCCGTCGGACGCCTTGTACTGCGGGTCGCTCCCTGCCGGGATGTGGACGCATCAGGCACAATGTCGGCTATTGAACGCCCTGTCTTGCGCATCCCCTAAAGATGCGGTCAGGTTCCACCAATTCACTCTTCGATCCGAAAGCAGATCAGCAATGGCGCGCAATGTTCAGTTTCCTTTGGTCAGAACCGTCGGATTTGATGGCGCGCTGGTGACCTTTGCAGACAAGATGACCGACACCGCGAACCGGGCAGCGCTGGCGTTTCGGGCAGAAGTGGATCGTCTGCACTGGGATGAGGTGACCGAGTCGTCAGCCTCCCTGGGCTCGGCCTTTGTTCGGTTCGACACGCAGCGCATCTCTCATCAGAAAATGCTGCAAAAGCTTCGGGATCTGGTTGACCAGAAAGACTGGTACACTACACCCCTGCCCGCAGGTCGCAGGTTGTGGCGCGTTCCGACAGTTTACGGGACCGACCTTGCCCCCCAGCTTGACGATGCCGCCGCTGCTGCCGGCCTGTCGCCGGAAGAAGCAATACGTCGGCTTGGACAGTCCCGCGTGCGGGTTCTGACCATCGGCTTCGCTCCGGGGCAGCCTTACCTTGGACCTCTGGGGCCCGAGTTCAACATTCCCCGGCTGCAAAGCCTGACCCCCATGGTGCCGGAAGGGGCTTTGGTTCTGGCGATCTCGCAATTTGTTCTGTTTTCCGGGCCGACACCAACCGGGTGGCGGCATATCGGGCAGACCGCCTTTCGGTGTTTCCGTCCCGAAAGGGTCGAGGCCTTTACCCTTAGACCTGGCGATGAACTGTTGTTCGAGCCCGTTTCCCGCGACGTTCTGGAACACATCAGAGCCAACAACGAGGACGGCACAGGCGGCGCAACCTGTGAGGAGATTGCGCCATGAGCCTGATCGTCCACCGGATTGGCCCGGCCTGCACCATTCAGGATCAGGGGCGCACAGGTTTTCTGGATCAGGGGCTGTCCCGATCAGGGGCCGCGGATATTCTGGCCTTGCACGAAGGGGCGGCGTTGCTGGATCAAAGCCCAAACCTTGCGGCGCTGGAGATGGCCGGGATGGGGGGCGAGTTCGAGGCGACGCATAACACACGCATCGCCCTGACTGGCGCACGAATGCAGGCCAGCATTGATGGCAGCCCTGTCGCCTGGAACGCCTCGCACCAACTGAGCGCCGGGCAAAGGCTGGTCATCGGGGCGACGCTGGCTGGAAACTACGGCTATCTGCATCTGGGCGGCGGTATTGATGCCGAGGTTTTTCTGGGGTCCCGCTCCACCCATCTGACAGCGCGGATTGGCCGGGCGTTACAGCAGGGTGACAGGCTGACCTGTGGACCGGATGCAGGCAACAGCGGGATGAAACTGGCTGCTGTCGAGCGGTTTTCGGGCGGGGTGCTGCATGTGGTTGCCAGTTTTCAGACATCTTTGTTTGACGGCGCGACGCTTGAACGGTTTGCCCAAACCAATTTCCGGCGCGGCGCACGCGCCAACCGGATGGGCATGCAGGTGGACAGCGACGGTGACGGCTTTGCCGCCTCGGGCCAGCTGAATATCCTGTCCGAGGTGATCACCCCCGGCGATATCCAGATGACCGGCACTGGCGATCCGTTCATCCTGTTGCCGGAATGTCAGACCACGGGCGGGTACCCTCGTATCGCGACCGTTCTGCCATGCGATATGTCCCGCGCGGCACAGACACCCGCAGGCGGCGACATCCGGTTCGAATTTGTCAGCATGGAACAGGCTGAAGAAATGCACAAAGCGTTCCTGTCAGACCTTGCGCGCCTGCCCTCAAAAGTCGAGGCACTGGTGCGTGATCCCCATGACATACCGGACCTGTTGTCCTACCAATTGATCGGCGGAGTGATCTCTGCCACCGACTAAGGAGATGTGCCAATGCCAAGCGTCGATCTGAATGCCGATATGGGGGAAAGCTTTGGTCCCTGGAAAATGGGCGATGACGAAAGCCTGTTGAAAATCATCACCTCGGCCAACATCGCCTGTGGGTTTCATGCCGGTGATCCGGATGTGATGGCATCAACGATGAAACTGGCGGCCGAAAACGACGTAGGCATCGGCGCGCATCCCGGCTTTCCAGATCTGCAGGGGTTTGGCCGGCGGAACATGAAGCTGCCCCATGACAACCTGTGCAATCTGGTCCGGTATCAGTTGGGGGCCGCAATCGGCATGGCCACGGCGGTTGGTACCAAGGTACGGCACCTGAAACTGCACGGGGCGCTGGCCAATATGTGTTCAGCCGATATCAATATGGCGCACGCCTGTTATCAGGGTGCACTGGATGTTGATCCCGATATCATCGTCATGGTGCTGGCCGCGACAAAACAGGAAGAGGCCGTGCGTGAACTCGGGTGCAATTGGGTGGGCGAGATTTTCGCCGACCGTGCATATAACGACGACGGAACACTGGTTGATCGCAGCCTGCCCGGCGCCGTCATCCACGACGCCGACGTCGCCGGACCTCGCATCCTGAACATGGTCCGCGAAGGTGCGATCATCACCGAAAGCGGCAAGCGGCTGGAAACGTCCATCGACACAATCTGCCTGCACGGCGACGGCCCGACCGCGGTTCAAATCGCCCGCTCGGTTCGCGACAACCTGATCGGGGGCGGCGTCGATGTGACGAAATTCACCCGCTGACCATCATGCGTTAACGTCGGCAACCCAATTTCACGACTGTTGCCCGTACAGGTCTCAGCGCCTAGCATGACGGGCAAGCACATGTTCTGAAACCTACAATTTCAAACGATCGCTCGCCCCGGTTGGGGTGTCGCGCAAGGAGGTAGTCGAATGTCCTTTGATCTGATGTCCTATCAACCCCGGGGCGACAAGAAGAACTCGGACTTCTTTGCGGAATACCTGCCGAAAATCTACGAGCGCCGGACAAGCTCGGGCATCGCCGGGCAGGTCGGGCCAATGCGCGCAATCTGTATGCAGGTCGAAACCGACGCGCTGTTCGATACGCTGGTCGAACTGTACGTGATGACACCCTATCGCCACACAGCCAGCTATCTGGGGCAGACCCACAAATTTTCGGTCCTGCATTCGCATCCCGATTATCCCGCGCTGATCGTGATGGCCCCGCTCAGCCCCGGTTTCGAAGACTTCATCCCCCGCATCAATCGCATGTACCCGCTGGCCCGCAATACGCCGCAAACGCGGTATGTTGGCGAGATTTTCGGCGCCTGTGATCTGAAGGCGCTGACCGGGACGCTTGAGGATCAGAATATCCGCTTCGAATATGCGGGAGACACAGAAAACCCGTTCTACACATTGGACGGCTTCCGCTTTACGACCCCGTCCGATTTCACCTGTAACCGGGTCGGGTATTCGACACTTGATTTCAACGACACAGACAGCCTGGGCCTTGGTGATCGTGTGTTATTGAGCGACGCGGAACAAGCGCGGCTGGATCAGGCAGCCGCGTTCGGATCGGACAGCAAAATAGCGCCCTTGATGCTGGGCATCGATCATCTGGCGACGCGCGTGCTGGCGGGTGAGCGCGAGGATGCGATCCTCGAATTCCTGACCATGGTGCCCTACTATTTCTGGGGGGCTTACAACATCTTCGACATGAACTCGTCCACCAATGTGAACCGCAACGCCAATGTGGACGATGACAAGAAATCTCCGGCCAAGGTTTTCACCGCCAACAACACGCCGTCCTTCGTCAACTCATTCGCCAAGCTGCCGATGCCGACCGAGGATTTTGTGCGCAATTTTGGCCGTCGCCTGCATCACATGGCCGTCGAGATCAAGGATGGCGACCATGGTGCCGGGGAAAAGAATGTCGACTTTGTCGTGAACACGCTTAAAGACAAGGGCGTGCCGTTCCTGGCCCATGTGGTGGGCGAATGCAAAGACGACCCGAACCTGAAACAGATCTTCTCGAAACACTCGCAGAATACGCTGCTGATCACTGAATATATCGAACGGTGTCACAAGTATGACGGGTTCTTCACCAAGGACAATGTCGCCGCCCTGACCGCCGCCGCGGGACAGGACGAGCAATATCAGCACGGTCACGTCTTCGATTAAAAAAGGGCCGCGGATTACCGCAGCCCAGACCCAACAGGAGAGATTATGCCGGACCTTATGATGGCCCGATCATGAAACAGGTGACATTGCGGGCTTGCAGACGACGACACGCCAGATCGGCCTGTTCCCGCGTCATGCCCTGGAATGTCGCATCAAATCCGCGCGAGCTCTGACTGACCTTGCGCAGACTGCCATCCAGCGTGGTCATTTCCGACAGCGCCGTTTTCAGCAGGATCTTCTCGGCCTCATATCGTGTGGTGTAGCGGCCCACATTGACCCCCCACAGATGCCCACCGGACGAGGACAGGCGGGTAATCACTTCCTGCTCGGGCTCTGGTGGGCTGGCGGGCTCGGTCGAGGCCAGCACCAGATTGTCCGGGCGCAATGCCGGGCGGGTGTCCGACGTTTCAACCGGCGGGGCGGTTGGGGCAACATCCGCTTCGGCAATCGCTGCGGCAATGCCGCTGCTGATACGGTCGCTGTTCTGGTCTGCCGATGCAGCAACCGCACTTGCAACCTGTGTCCCGGCACTCGGGCGCCCAAGCGGGCGCAGGCTGGATTTCGGTGCTCCGCTCAGCGCTGCGACCTGGGTATCGCCCCCCAACCCGACATTGCCCGCATAGACCGGGCGCTCAGGTTTGCGGATAGGTGCACGAGACGGGGCACGGCGAAACCCCAGATCCAGCAGTTCCGCAACTTTGGCATTCCGCGACGCCCCGGATTTACCGCCAAAGACAGTTGCGATGATACGCTCATCCTTGCGTTTGGCCGACGCCACCAGGTTGAACCCCGCCGCACGTGTGTATCCGGTCTTGATCCCGTCCGCGCCTTTGTAGGCAGCCAGCAGGCGGCGGTTGGTGTTGGGAACAGTCTTGATACCGGCATCCGTCGATTGACGCGAGAACAGGTTATAATACTGCGGGTAATCATACAGCAGATGCCGTCCCAGCGTGGTCATGTCGCGCGCGCTGGACAGGTGCCCTGCCTCGGTCAGACCATGCGCATTCTTGAAGGTCGTGCGGCTCATCCCCATCGCTTTGGCGGTTCGGGTCATACGGCGGGCAAAGGCCGCTTCCGAGCCACTGATGGCAATGCCGATCGCCGTGGCGGCGTCGTTAGCCGATTTTACCGCAGCGGCGCGGATCAGATAGCGGAACGCAATCGTCTGGCCCGCGCGCAGGCCCAGCTTCGACGGGGGCTCGGCTGCTGCCTTCTGGGTAATCCGAACGGGTGTATCCAGTGTGATCTCGCCGTTTCGCACCGCCTCAAACGCGATATAGAGCGTCATCATCTTGGTCAGCGAGGCCGGGTGCAGCCGCGCATCCGCATTTCGGGAATGCAGCACCTCGCCAGTTCGGGCGTCAATCACCATAGCTGCATAAGGCGCCGCCATTGACCTGAGCGGCGCAAACGCCAGCACACATAGCAACGCTATAAGGAAAAAGCCCATTCGGGCCGGAACTGTCCGCCGAATCTGCACGATCTTTGCCTCTGTCTGCCTCGCGCCGCCGGGTTTTCCCGGTCAGCAAAATTTATTTTATTGTGCCCAAGGCTATCACAGCGACCCAATGAAATAAACCGAAAGCTGAGGTTTTCGCAGTTTCGTTTTGCGTCTGGGCTGAGGCTATATCTTGCGAATTTCCCCGTCAGAACCACCAGATGCGCGATAAAGGCAAAACTGCGCCCGGTTGCGGCAGGGTTTATGTGAAACTGAGGCGAAAAGGCAACATCACTTCAGGTCGCGCAACAGATCGGCCAGATCACCCAAATCTCTCAACTCGCGGAATCGGGTGCTTTCGACCGGGGCTTCTGCATGTTCCACCTCCCAGACCAGACCGTGGGGCACGTAGACACCCCAGCACCCGGCCTGAATCGGGGCTACGACATCTGACCGCATCGAATTGCCGATCATCATTGCGGCAGTCGGGCCATCACCATGACGGTCGAACACGAACCGATAGGTTTCGGGGGTCTTTTCGGAAACGATTTCCACCCCATCGAACAGATCACCCAGCCCGGACTGGGCCAGTTTGCGTTCCTGATCGATCAAGTCGCCCTTGGTGATCAGGATAACCCGATACGCATCGGCAACACCTTCGACGGCCTCGCGGGCATGGGGCAACAGCTCGATCGGATGGGCCAGCATCTCTTGCCCCGCTTCGATCAGCTGCCGGATGACCCAGGCCGGAACGCGGCTTTCGGTAACTTCGATCGCCGTCTCGATCATCGACAGAACAAATCCTTTGATGCCGTACCCATAGCGCTGAATGTTTCGTTTTTCTGCCGCAAGAAGACGGTCCATCAGGTGATCACGATCGGCATGATCGGCCAAGAGTTCAGCAAAACGAGCCTGCGTCATCTGAAAAAACCGTTCGTTATGCCAAAGGGTGTCGTCTGCATCAAACCCGATTGTCGTCAGCTTGGTCGTCATCCCGTTTACGTCCGCTTGCTCTTTTCACTGGCCATGCACACGTTATATAAGCGCCAAGATAAACCCCAAGCCTGAATCGGACAGTTGCACACGATGCTTGAAATGATCTGGATGATGTCTGACAAGCCGGACGACGACAGTGACGCGTCCGTCCTGGTACAGACACGCCCAAAAACCAAGCGTCCGCCTTTATACAAGGTCCTGTTGCTGAACGACGATTATACACCGATGGAATTTGTGGTGCATGTGCTTGAACGCTTCTTCGGCATGACCCATGCGCAGGCGTTCGAGATCATGCTGACCGTTCACAAGAAAGGCGTGGCCGTAGTCGGTGTTTTCAGCCACGAAATTGCCGAGACCAAAGTTGGTCAGGTGATGGATTTTGCCCGCAGGCACCAGCACCCTTTGCAATGCACAATGGAACGCGAAGAGTAAGGCCTTTGGCCTGACGCGCGCGCCTCTCTCAGCCGGAATTGCCCATGTCCCCTCGTCTGGAACTTGCCTTGCAAAACGGCCTGACGCTGTCCCCCCCTCTTAGCGTGATTTGCCCCACACCCGACCATGATCTGTCTGCGCTGGCGGGCGGCGCACAAGTTGTGCAGCCTTTCAAACCATTTCACGACCATTTCGCCGCGCAGGGTTTTGAAACGGTGCCCGACGCAGATGGCCCCTGTCAGGACGCCATTGTCTTTCTGCCCCGCGCCAAGGCACTGGCCCGGTCGCTCATTCATCAGGCCTGTGCGCGGGCGAGCGGCCTGGTTGTCGTCGACGGTGCCAAGACGGACGGTGTGGACAGCATATTGAAGGATGTGCGCAAGCGGGTTCCGGTCGAGGGACCGCTTTCCAAAGCACATGGCAAGATTTTCTGGTTTCAGGCCGATGATCAGGCCTTTGCGGACTGGGCCGCGCCGAAACATCAGATGGTTGACGGATACCACACAGCGCCGGGTGTGTTTTCAGCGGACGGGATTGATCCTGCCTCAGCCCTGTTGCTGAAGACTCTGCCTGACCGGCTTGGTCCCTGCGTGGCCGATCTGGGTGCGGGATGGGGGTATCTGTCTGCGGAAATCCTGAAGCGCTGCGGGATAACCTCGCTGCATCTGGTAGAAGCTGACCATGCGGCCCTGACCTGCTCGCGGCTTAATGTCACTCAATCCCAGGCGCATTTCCACTGGAGCGATGCCGTATCCTGGACCGCCCCGGAACCTATCGACACCGTTGTGATGAACCCGCCATTCCACACGTCTCGCAGCGCGGATCCCGCCTTGGGGCAAGGGTTTATAACCTCCGCCGCCCGCAATCTGACACGCAACGGAACCCTTTGGATGGTCGCCAACCGGCACCTTCCTTACGAAGCTACACTGAACGAACATTTCGCTCAGGTCGGTGAAATTGCCGGCGACAACCGGTTCAAGGTATTCCAGGCCTCTCGCCCTCGGCGTTAAGGCCCGTTAACCTGCGCCCCAATTCAGGAGGATTCGGATGTCCTTTTCCATCGCTGGCAAGACAGCAATCGTAACGGGCGGGGCCAGTGGCATCGGCCTGGCCATCGGGCGGCATTTCGCGGATGCGGGCGCAAATGTCATGTTTGCCGACATAGATGAAAAACGCCTGATCGACGAGCTTGGAGAACAGGCCGAAGGCAGCAATATCCGGTACTTTGCGGGCGATCTGCGGGAAAAGCTGACCATAGCCAACCTGTTATCTGCGACGCTGGATGCGTTCGATCAGGTGGATATTCTGGTCAACGGCGCACGGCAGGTGATCCCGTCTGATCCGCTGGATCCGGATGACGATTCGATGCGCACCCTGCTGAACCAGAACCTGATGCCCGCCCTGCGGCTCAGCCAGCTGGTTGCAAAGCGCATGATCAAACAGGCCGACGGCGATGTCGAAAACCCGGCGGGGACGATCATCAACCTGTCCTCGATCGCGGCCCGGCGGACCCACCCCGATCTGATGGCCTATTCCGTCTCGACCGCAGCGCTGGATCAGCTGACCCGGTCCCTTGCGGTTGCGCTGGCTCCGAAACGTATCCGCGTTAACTCGATTGCGCTGGGTTCGGTCATGAGCGCATCGCTGCAATCGACCCTCAAGGACAATCGCGACTACCGCGTCGATATCGAAAAGCACACGCCCCTGGCCCGCATCGCCTCGGCCACGGAACTGACGGAAACCGCGCAATATCTTGCGTCTGATGCAGCTGGTTTCGTCACCGGACAGATCCTGACAATCGATGGTGGCCGTACCTTGCTTGACCCGGTCGCAGCCCCTGCACATTAAGACCCATGTTCGAAACAGAAAAATCTACCGCCTCCGCCTGGTTTCGCCAATTGCGCGATGACATCGTTGCAGCGTTCGTAGCCCTTGAAGACAGCCACACCGACGGGCCGTTTGCCGATGCCGCACCCGGACGGTTCGAGGTCAAGGAAACCAAACGCCAGTCGGACGATGGGTCAGACACGGGCGGCGGGCTGATGTCGGTCATGCGCGGCGGGCGTGTGTTTGAAAAGGTCGGTGTCAATGTCTCGACTGTCTACGGCACGCTGGGCGAACGTGCGCAACAAGCGATGGCGGCGCGCAAAGGCATCCCCGGAATGACCGAAGACCCGCGCTTCTGGGCGTCGGGTATCAGCCTTGTGGCCCATATGCAGAACCCCCATGCCCCCGCGGTCCACATGAATACACGCATGTTCTGGACACCCCATGCCTGGTGGTTCGGTGGCGGCTCGGACCTCAACCCCTGCATCGAGTATGACGAGGACACCGCGCATTTCCACGCCACGCAAAAGGCGCATCTGGACCCGCACGGACCCGCCCATTACCCGCGCCTCAAGGAATGGGCTGACGAGTATTTCTATATCCCTCACCGCAAACGCGCGCGCGGCGTCGGCGGGATCTTCATGGACGACTATTGCACCGGTGACTGGCAGGCGGATTTTGCCCTGACACAGGACATTGGCAGGGCTTTTCTGCCCGCCTTCCTGCCCTTGGTCGAAAGACGCCGCGTTCAGAACTTCTCAGAGGCGGACAAGACCACCCAACTGGTGCATCGCGGCCTTTATGCAGAATACAACCTTGTCTATGACCGGGGCACAAAATTCGGTCTGGAAACCGGGCATGACCCGGATGCCGTTCTGATGAGCCTGCCGCCGATGGCAAAATGGGTCTGACGATCAGAACGTGTCCATGATGAAATTGTCGTAGCAATAGTTCTGCGCCGACACCGCCGACATGTTTGCTCCGACTTTCTTGACCGTGATCGAATAGCCGGGTTTCGTATCGGCCCCCGGCGGCGGAGTCATGGAAAACTGCACCGTTCGCACGCCGGGTTCATACGCCCGCCAGATATAGATCCTCTGCGAGTTCGGAACGCCCAGTGTGCGAATGGCATAATCTCCGATCCCGCACCAATAATTGACCGGCGCGGATGAACCGACAGCCTTTACTTCGTAAACCCCGTCCGGCAAGGGCGTGATCTCGGTTCGGAACTGCGGCCGGACTGACAGGCCGAACCCAACGGCCCCGGCCACCGCAGGCGTCATAACAAGTGTGGCAGCGATGAATGGCTTGAGAAAACGCATGATCCAGATATCCCGAAACAATGGCACCAATACCGATAGCATAACCACGACACCCTGCGAGTAAAGTGGGGCACACCAGCTGCGCCGGCACAGTTATCCGGGGAAATTCCACTATTCATATCGCCGGAAACAAGTACACTACCCGAAAGAATTAATAACGCATCAAACTGTCGGCAGTTCCGTTGAACAAGAGTTTTCCAAAAGACTGGTTCGATTTCCCACCCGAGAAATATGCGGATCTGGGGGCGATGTTCTATCTCGCAGGTCTGACAAAAACGCACCAGAAACGTAACCTTGCGCAAGTTCTTTATGCGTTCGAAACCCCGTTCCGTCTGGGCCAATACCAGATCTTCAGGCAAAATGGCTTTCCCCGCGGGTTCGTCACTTTTGCCGGTCTCAGCCCCGACGCCGAATATCGCTATGCGGTGAAAGAAACGTCACTGACAGACAAGGATTTTACCAGCGGGTCTTCCTTCTGGATCATCGACCTTGTCGCGCCGTTTGGACAGACCAGCCAGATTGTTGATATCCTCAAGCAAGAGATCCCGCATCCGCGCGTGCGCACCAACCGAATGGACAGCGACATGACACGCAACCGGATTGTCGAATGGACGCGGGACGCAACAGGCGAGGTTCATTTGCGCCTGTACCGAAAGAAGGAATTTGAACGGGTGTTGCAACAAGGCGAGGTCTAGTTGGTTTCAGTTCCGATCACTGGTGAATTGACCGGCGACGTGACCGGGTCCCCACCCAATGTGGCGATTGGGCAACCCACGCTGAACAACGGAAACTTTACACCGCTGACCCAAACCTGGACGATTGCGACACCCCCTGCCAACGGTACAGCCACGATCGACCCAAATACCGGAGAGTGGACCTATACGGTCGATCCGACGTATTTCGACAGCCTCGACAATGGTGAAGTTGTCTTTGATTCCTTCTTCATCAGCGTCTCGGGAACAACGCAAGCCGGTCCGATTACACTTCCGTTTACCGGCTCTCCGGACCCGGTAGAGGTGGTCATCAGGATCGAAGGCGTGTGTTTCGTAGCCGGAACCCTGATCGAGGCCGAAAACGGCCCCCGCGCCATCGAGACCCTGAAGGTCGGGGACAAGGTGGCGACAGCCGATCACGGGTTGCAGCCTGTTCGCTGGATTGAAAGCAGCACGATCCCACCCGACCGATTGCGAAACGAACCCTCAATGTGGCCCGTTCGCATCTCGGCAGGCAGTCTGGGCCCCAACACACCCTCGCGGGATCTGCTGGTGTCTCAGCAGCACCGTATTCTGGTGAAGGGCCCCCGGGTTGAGCTGCTTTTCGGAACCACCGAAGCACTGGTTGCCGCCAAGCACCTGTGCCGATGGCCCGGAATAGGGCTCGATACCTCGGTTGAGACGGTCGAGTATCTGCACATCCTGCTGGATCGGCACGAAATCCTTTCGGCGGATGGGGCACAGGCGGAAAGCCTGTTTCTGGGGGAAGAGGCGCTACATACCCTTTCATCCGACGCGCTCCAGGAACTGGCCGCAATATTTCCCGACCGTCCCTCCTCCGGCCATCAGGGGTTTGGACGCGCCGCGCGCCTTATCCTGCTGGAACACGAAGCCCGCGCACTTGCCTGAGGTCAGGTGCCGGTCCCGATGCGGCCACCGACATTCTGCGGGGCCAGCGCAACCGTCTTGATCACGGCATGGCATGTGCTGCCGGGCTGCAAGTTCAACGCCGCCACCGACCGGCGCGTGACCCGCGCCAGAACATTACCCGCTGGGGTCCTGACCGACACAATCGCGCCGGGACCTTCGCCCGACCGGATCGAGTCGACCGTCCCGCTGAGCACGTTCAATGCCGACAGACCTTCGGGTTTTTGGACGGACAGGATCACCTCCTGCGCCGGAATGCGAATTCGCAGATGGGCGCCGACCTCCTGCCCGATACGTGGCAGAAACAGACGCGCGCCATTTGCGTTCAGCTCGGTCAACCCGTCTGCGTGGTGCTTCAGCACCTGCACCTCCAGCACGGCACCAACCGCACGCACACCTGCGGGCGCCACGGTCGGGTCGGACAGAACCTCGGACGCGGGGCCATGGCGGACGACCCTGCCATCCTGCAAAGCGACAACCGATGTGGCCAGACGGGCCACCTCGTCGGCTGAATGGGTCACATACAGGATCGGGACAGATACCTCATCCCGGAGACGCTCAAAATAGGGCAGGATCTCCGCCTTGCGGGCCTCGTCCAGCGCCGCAAGCGGTTCATCCGCAAGGATCAGCCGCGGGCTGGCCAGCAACGCCCTGCCTATCGACACGCGCTGTTTTTCGCCCCCTGACAACCCGGCTGGACGGCGATCCAGAAGGTGGCCGATCCCCAGCATCTCGATGACCTTTTCCGGGTCTTCCCGCCGCGCGCTTTTGGGGGCGAACCACCGGCCATAGGCAAGGTTCTGGCGCACGGTCAGATGCGGGAACAACCGCCCCTCCTGAAAGATGTAGCCCAACCGCCGCCGGTGCGGTGGCAGCCAATGCCCGCGTTCGGTGTCAAACAACACCCAGTCATCCACGGCCACCCTGCCCGCGCGCGGCCGCAGCAATCCGGCCACCGCGTTGACAATCGTGGTCTTGCCCGACCCGGAACGCCCAAACAGCACGGTCACACCGGGTGGCGCGTCAAAACTGACCTCCAGATCGATCCCCGGCAGCTGATGATGCAAGCGAACGGACAGGCTCATGATCCGGCCACCCGCGCGGCAGCGCGCCGTCCCACATATTCCGACAGCAGTAACGCGCCCATGGCGATGACGATCGAGATCAGGACCAGCCGCGTTGCAGCAGCCTCGCCCCCCGGCACCTGCAAAAAGGCGTATACAGCCGATGGCAATGTCTGCGTCTGCCCCGGAATATTCGACACGAATGTAATCGTGGCCCCAAACTCACCCATGGCCTTGGCAAAGGCCAGAATGGCCCCGGCGATGACACCGGGCAGGATCATCGGCAAGGTCACGGTCAGAAACACCATAGGCCGCGACGCCCCCAGCGTCGCCCCCGCCTGTTCCAGCTTCGGGTCCACCGCCTCGATCGACAGACGTATCGCCCGGACCATCAGCGGAAAGGCCATGATACCAGCGGCCAGCGCGGCTCCAGTCCAGCGAAAGGCAACCACAATGCCGAACTCGGCCAAAAACCGCCCCAACGGTCCCTGAACGCCGAAGGTCAGCAACAGCAGATACCCCGTCACAACCGGCGGCAGGATCAAAGGCAAATGCACCAGACCATTCAGAACCTGCCGCCCGGGGAACCGCCAGCGGGCCAGTATGTAGGCCACGAAAATCCCGACCGGCAAGGTCGCCAGCGTCGCCCAGAATGACACGCGCAGCGACAGCTTCAGCGCTTCGACTTCGGCGGGGCCCAACCACTCCAACGCGATCACCCGCCCGGCAGGGAAAATCCCTGCTCCTGAAAAATAGCCAAAGCCGCATCGCTGTGCAGATGATCCAGAAAAGCCCGCGCCGCACCTGTGGCATTACCTGTCATCGCCGCCGGATAGATGATCGGAGGGTGCAGGTCGGTCGGAAAACTGGCCACAACACTGACCCGCTGTTCCGCCTGCGCATCCGATCGATAGACGATCCCCAGAGGCGCGGCACCGGTTGCCACAAGGGCCAGCGCAGCGCGCACATTATCGGTTTGCGCCACACGCTCCTGCACCGCCTCCCACTGGTTCAACCCCTGCAAAGCCGCCTTGCCGTAGATACCGGCGGGCACCGCATCGACCAGCGCCATGGCCAGAAAGCCTTCGCCCAGCTCGGCCCTGAGGTCATGAACCACCCGAATGTCACCCAGATCAGGACGCCCCGCAGCGCCGATCAGAACCAGACTGTTGCCCAGCAAATCCGACCGTGTCTCTGGCCGCAACAAGCCCTGCTGTTCCAGAAAATCCATCCAGTCGGCATTGGCCGAGATGAACACGTCCGCAGGCGCACCCTGCTGAATCTGCCGCGCCAGTACCGAAGACGCCGCGTAAGACACGGTGACATCCTGCCCCGTCCGCTCTGTGTATTCCGTTGCGATTTCGTCCAAAGCGGTCTTGAGACTGGCCGCGGCGAAAACCAAAACCCCTTCTGCCCCGGCCCGGACCGGAGCCAGCACAAATGCGCCAAGGACCAGTGCCACCATCCAGATACGGCAGGCGAAGGGTAGGATCATGTGTGCTCCCGACCGGAAAGTTGCAGTCTCTTCGGGCATATCGGAGGCCATAGGGCGCTTGCAAGCGCCTTTGATCTTTTCCAGGCCACACGCCTGAAACCCACGCAGACCTGCCTCATAAGCCCATGCTCACCGAGGCTGGCGTTGTTGAGGGCGGCATTTCCTATCCGCAACCCATCGCGGAATAAAAATCTCACAGACCCTCTTGCGCCCGCCCGCTGGCTTGGCTACATGCAGCGTCACGGGTGATTAGCTCAGTTGGTAGAGCGCTTCGTTTACACCGAAGATGTCGGGAGTTCGAGTCTCTCATCACCCACCATCCTTTCCCCACAATTTATCAAGGTCTTACGTGACTGGCACATTTTGCTGTGCTGCGCGTGAAACTGTGTCCGCTGCGCATTGATCGCCCCGCTGAGTAAATAGCGTTTTCTTGATTAGTGACGCGTATCTCAGCATGATCCGGATATGTCGGTTGAAATGGACACGTGGCTAAACGACCTCGGATTGGGTCAGTACGCAAGTGCCTTTGCGGAAAACGACATTGATGCGCGGGTTTTGCCATTGCTGACAGGCGACGACCTGAAAGAGCTTGGGGTAAGCCTTGGTCACCGAAAGATCATCCTTGCGGCGGTTCAGGATTTGGTTGGCTCTGGGCGCCTGTCTTCATCAGCGCCAGCCGCAGGGGAGCCAACCAGCGAGAAAACTCAGCCATCCGCCCTTGATGATGTGCATGGCGAAGCTGCACCAGCAAAAAAGCCCATCGCACCTGCGGCTGAGCGGCGTCATCTGACAGTCTTGTTCGCTGATCTGGTCGGCTCGACGGAGTTGACCAACCGATTTGATCCCGAAGACATGCGGGATCTGCTACAGAACTATCAGGATACCGTCGCGGGGGCAGTGAGCAGGTATGGTGGCTATGTCGCGAAATATCTTGGCGACGGTCTTCTTGTGTTTTTCGGCTGGCCAACAGCCTACGAAGATCACGCCATTCGCGCGATAAAGGCGGGGCTTGAGTGCGTCCGTCGGGTTGAAGAGCTCAACGCCCCTGACGGTGAGCGTTTGTCAGCCAGACTGGGTATTGCCAGCGGCGATGTCGTGGTCGGTGACACGATTGGCGAAAACTCGTACGAAGAAGGTGCCATGACCGGGCCGGCGGTCAATCTGGCGGCGCGGATACAGGAACACGCCCTGCCAAACTCGGTGGTTTTGTCTGCAGAAGAAACCGAAGCCGCCTTGCACCGGATATTCGAGTTCGAGACCCTTGGATCAACTCAGTTGAAGGGGTTCAAAGACCCTCGGACCTTGTTGAAGGTCGTATCGGAACGCAGCGCGGAAAGCCGGTTTCGCGCGTCATACAAGGATGACGCTGGCAGCACCATGATTGGCCGGGACTACGAAAAGGGTATCCTGTTGCAATCGTGGCAACGTGCCCAAAACGGTCATGGTGAGGTCGTTCTGCTGTCGGGTGAGGCGGGGATTGGAAAATCGCGCCTGACTGAGGGGTTTCTTGCGGACGTTACAGCGACCGGACAGGCCGATGTGATAAGGCTGAACTGCTCGCCCTATCTGACCAGCAGCCCCTTTCATCCGGTCACCCAGCGAATTTCACAGGATGCGGGCGTTGAACCGGATTTTGACGACAATCAAATTCTGGAACATGTCAGGAAGCTGCTGGAAGGCCGGGAAGGTCTGGACTGGGAACAGGTTCTGCCTGTCTTTGCAGCGCTGGTTGCGCCGCGCAGCGCGCTGGCTCGTGAAGTTCTCGAGATGTCGCCGCAGGAGCAACGCGACATAACGATCCAAACCCTGATCCATGCGGTGCAGGTCCGGGCAAGTGTACGCCCGGTTATTCTGTGTGTTGAAGATGCACATTGGATCGATCCCTCGACGCAAGCCCTGCTGGAGCGGTTCAAGGCGATTTGCACCGATCTTCCCCTGATGGTCCTGATGACCCACAGACCCGGGTGGGACCTGGCCCGCGATGACGGGGACACGCATGTTCAAACACTCCTGCTGCGCCGGTTCGGTTCTGCTGATGTCTCGGATCTGGTCCGCAATATCACTGGCAAGAACCCGGACGATGCCTTGATCGCGACGATCATCGAAAAAACGGACGGTGTGCCCCTGTTTGTCGAAGAATTGACCCAGGCAATCGTGAACGCTGATGAGCAGGGACAAGTCCGCATACCGTCGTCATTGAAGGGCGCCTTGATGGCGCGGCTTGATGCGGTTTCACCCGAGGCCAAACAGGTCGCGTTGACGGGGTCAGTCATTGGGCGGGAATTTGAACCAGATTTGTTGAGGGCCGCGATGGGGCTGGAACGCGCGGATATCAATCTTCGTCTCGAAGAACTGTCGCGAACGGGACTGATCTTTGAAAGCGGAAACAACCGCGGGCATTTTGTGTTCCGCCATGCCCTTATCCGCGATACGGCATATCAATCCATGTTAAGTTCTACCCGCAGGCAGCAACATTCAGATGTTGCCCGAGCACTGATCGCGATGCGATCAGCTGAAATCGAACGCCGACCCGAACTGGTGGCCCGCCATCTGTCAGAAGCAGAAGATTGGCGCGCCGCATTCGACAAATGGGAAGCTGCGGCTGAAATGGCATTGGCCCGGTCAGCCAGCCAGGAAGCGATGACCAATGCCCAGGAGACGCTCAAAGCGGCTAAGCGGCTGAACTCGGAAACCAGCCCGGAAATGGTCAGGGGCATGATCCTGGTTGGCCGCAGCCATGACAGCCAGGGTCAGTTGTCCGAGGCGATGGCGGTTCTGAAAACTGCATCTAACGCTGCACGGAAACTCCATGACGTGGAGCTGGCAGCCGATGCAGCCAATCATTTTGCTGACTCGTGCATGATGACAAGCACGCGACATCACGAGGCCATTGACCTTTGTGACAAGGCGCTGAAAGACCTGTCTGACGGTGACGAAGTCAGGCGGTGCCGGTTGATGAGCCAACTAGCACGGGCGTATATGTTTGTCGGCCAGTTTTCCGAGGGTACGCGCTTTGGTCAGCAATCCATGGAACTGGCGGCGAAACTTGGGGATCATAAATCCCAGTTTTCGGTAATGATGATGCATTTTGGGGCGCCCTTCGTTGCGCGCAACGGGCGAGAGGCGCGCCATTGGCGTGAAAATCTGGACGCCATGCATCGGGTGGCAGAAAAGCTTGGCACCATAGACCAAGGCCGCGACCGGACGCTCAGCCTGTTTGTCGGCGCTGAAATGGCCGACCGTGACCTGATGGACAACTCGCTCGAGTTGCTGACAGCGATTTCAGAAAAGGACAATCATCTGCAACTCTATTGGGTTCAGAAACACGCACGCGCCATGGTTGCAATCATGGAAGGCGACTTTGTTCAGGCTGAAAAGCACGCCACCGAAGCGGTCAAGATCGGTCGAAAAACGCACGGCGAACATGTCGAGGGTGTTTTCGGCGTTCAGATGTTTACCATCCGGCGCGAGCAGAACCGCCTGCACGAGGTCGCGCCTGTGATCAAGAAACTGATGACCGACAGCCCCGAAGACATCTCGTGGAAGCCGGGTTTCGGCCTTATCGCGGCCGAGCTGGGGTACACGGAACCGGCCGAAAAAATACTGAATGAAATGGCGGAAAATGGCTTCGACCTACCGCCAGATGCCATGTATTCAACAACTCTGTCCTATCTTGCCGACATCTGCGTGGCTGTCGGGCATCCGGATCATGCCCAGACGCTTTACGGTATGCTGCAACCCTACGAGGACCTGACGATCACCGCAGGGGCAACCACAGTCTGCACAGGTGCCGCAGCCCGACGCTTGGGGAACCTGGCAACGGTGCTGAAAGACTGGGAAATTGCCGGGAAGATGTTCCAAAAAGCCATCGAGATTGACACGCGGATGATTTGCCCACCCTGGATTGCGCATTCCAAGGCAGCGTATGCATCCGCACTCAGACAACAGGGCCGCCCCAGCGATTTGGAACTGGCGTTTCAACTGGAAGGGGAAGCGTTGGCAATATCACAGAAATTGAGTATGGTTTCCCTTAAGTCAAAGCTCGAAGGGGTAGCCAGTTAAGGCCCGGAAAATGCTTGGGGGGCATAATGCCACGATACATCATTGAACGGAATTTTGCCGAGCAGCTGAATATCAGCGACAACGACAAAATTCACATCAAAGAAATCAACGACGAAGTCGGCATTGAATGGATCTTTTCCTTCCTCAGCGCAGATAAGCGCAAAACATACTGCCTTTACGAAGCCCCGGATGAAGAAAGCCTGCGAAAAGCGGCCGAGCGTCTGAACATTCCTGCCGATGTCATCACGCCGGTAGATCGGATCGATCCGGGACTATTTGCCTGACGACCAGCTTTCCCCCACAACCAAGTATCCCCTTCTCAGGGCAATAACAAACTCACGAGGCAGCCGTGCGCGAAACCTTTCCTGAAACAAGGGAGGCCAAAGCATGTTTGACCTGAAAGCACTCGACGGACATATCGCAACTGTGGATCAAGGCGATTTGGACGCGCTTGATGCCTCACTGCGCGGCGGGGTCTACCTGCCGGGAACCCCGGAATACGAAGAAGCCAGGATTACCTGGAACAGCATGTTCGAGCGTTACCCCGCCTTCGTGATCCGTGCGATGGGGGCGAGCGACGCCCAGAAGGCAATTAACTTCGTCCGACAAGCAGGCCTCATGATGACCGTTCGATCAGGTGGGCACCAGATTGCAGGGCACGCCGTCGCGGACAAGGCCGTCATGCTGGACCTGTCCCAGATGCGTTCGGTTCACGTGGACCCTGCCCGCAAAACTGTCCGCGTTGCACCCGGTGCGTTGCTTGGCGACGTTGATCGCGAAACACAGGCCCATGGTCTTGTCGTCCCCACAGGCATCAATTCGACCACCGGCATCGCCGGGCTGGCCCTGGGCGGAGGTTTCGGCTGGACGACGCGGAAATTCGGCATGACGATCGACAACCTTCTGTCAGCAGAAGTCGTCACCGCGGATGGCGCGATTGTCACCGCATCATCCACGAGCCACCCGGAACTTTTCTGGGCCATTCGTGGTGGTGGCGGAAACTTTGGTGTCGTTACCTCATTCGAATTCCAGTTGCATGATCTTGGGCCGGATGTCCTGTCCGGCCTGATCGTGCACCCGATCGAAAAGGCACCAGAATTGCTTTCCGAATTTGTGGCCATTGCGGACACGTCCCCCGATGAGCTCACCGTCTGGAGCGTGATGCGAAAGGCGCCGCCGCTCCCGTTCCTGCCGGAAGAGTGGCACGGGCGCGAGGTGCTGATTTTCGCAGCGTGTTATAGCGGCCCGATGGATGAAGGTGAAAAAGCGATGTCGGCCTTGCGCGCGCTGGGTGAGCCGATTGTGGATGTCATTTCACCGCACAGGTTCGTGGACTGGCAGGCGGCTTTTGATCCCCTGTTGTCGCCGGGCGTCCGCAACTATTGGAAAAGTCATGACTTCAACACGTTGCCCCCGGCCGCCATCGCGGACCTGCTGGATGCGATTTCCACCCTTCCTGATCCCGCTTGCGAGGTATTCATTGCTCATGTCGGTGGCGCGATGGCCCGCGTTGAGCCTGCTTCTACCGCCTACCCGCAAAGATCTGCGCACTTCATCATGAATGTCCACACGCGATGGGAAGACCCTGACAAGGATGACACCTGCATCGGTTGGGCACGCCAGCTGTACGAACAGATGAAACCATACTCAACAGGCAGTGCATATGTGAACTTCATGCCTGAAGACCAATCCGATCACATGAAAGGCGCTTATGGTGTGAACGGCGAAAAGCTGTCTAAGATCAAAGGAAAGTACGATCCCACCAACTTGTTCAGGATGAACCACAATATCCTACCAACGTAAGACAACCAGAGTGGCAATTCCCGAACTGCATTGATGTTGGGACCGCTGTCTTAGCACCACTCAATTTGTCTCGCTGTTCGGCTATCGCGCCAAGCGGTTCCTCTCACCTATGGCCGCGCTGGCACTCATGCCCTCTTGTCGTGCAGCTACCCTAGATGCTGTATCATTTGAGTGTTGAACTTGCAGGGCGCGACCGAACCAACTTTCCTGATCCCGTTTCAAACACCTGTTTTACGCTTAAGCCTGCAATCTGGGTCGCTAGGAACAATTCATCGAATAACCGCCTCGGAATTCGCGGAGCAAGTTTCTTTCGACTACTGGCCGAAACTATCCGACAAGCCCATTGCGGCGTCCGGTTCCCAGAACCTTCACCTCGAGCCAGTGGAACACCAATGCAATTACGCCCGCTACGAGAATGTAGAATACAGCCAACAGGATAAGCGGTTCGTAGACGATAAACGTATCGGCACGCACACGGGACGACACGGCATAGATATCAACCACGGTTATTGTGGCGACCAGCGGTGTTGCCTTTAGTTGCAGGATAGTTTCACCGCCCAAAGTCGGCAGGACATTGCGGATTGCCTGCGGTAACCAGATGCGGCGAAACATCGTCAGCCTTGGCATACCAAATGCCTTGGCCGCCTCCAGCTGTCCTTTGGCAACGCCCTTGAAGGCTCCGCGCATGACCTCGCCTTCATAACCCGCATAAGAAAGTGTCAACGCCAGCACCGCATAGGGCCAAGCCTGACGCAGGTACGGCCAAAGTTCAGATGATCGTATCCATGGAAACTGCGGAAACAGAGAGCCGAGGCCATAATACAGCAACCAAAGCTGCAAAAGCAGCGGTGTGCCGCGAATGATGGTACAGAACGCCTTTGCGGGTGCCGCAAGATACCATGGCCCAACGGCCTGCGCTAATCCAAGCGGTACAGCCAGTAAAAATCCAAGAACGATCGTGACAACCAGCAACCAAAGCGTGGTCCAGATACCCTTCAATGCAAGCGGCGCATAATTGGGTATCCAGTCCCACCGCAATGTCATCGCGCACCAAACCGCGATCCCGGCAAAGATCAGCATCATCACGATACGATGAGGTTGCATCAGAGATCTGAGGTCGATCATCTGCTGCCTCCGTTCAGAGCGGGTTGGCCGCGACGGGCCCATTTCTCAATCCGCGCAAAGATCCCACCCGAAAACAGCGTAACCATCAGATAAAGGAAGCCCGCCGCCAGGAAAAAGGTGAAGTAGGCCCGCGTGCTGCTGGCCGCCTGGCGCGTTTCCAGCGTCAGCTCGTTAAAGCCGACAACGGCCAGCAATGCGGTGTCTTTGGTTGCAATCAGCCACAAGTTGGCCAGACCCGGTACCGCAAAGCTCATCATGGCGGGGATTGTGACGCGCCGCATGGTCATGAAGGCCGGCATCCCGTAGGATTTCGCCGCTTCGATCTGACCGGGCGGAACCGCCTGAATGGCACCGCGCAGAATCTCGGTCGCATACGCGCCCTGAACGACGCCCAGCACCCAAATGCCTGCGGCAACGCCGTTGATCTCGACGCGGCCACCACCCATGGCAGCAGATATCTTGTTGATAATGTCGGATCCCACGTAATACAGGATCAGGATCAGGACCAGTTCCGGCACGGCGCGGATCACGGTCGTATAAATGGCAAGAAGGTCGCGCGTGACCTTCCCGCCGTAAAGTTTGCCATACGCTCCGAACAATCCGATCACGAGGCCCAGCGCATATGCGCCAAAAGCGATCTGCAAGGAGTGAGACAATCCGCGTAGCAGATTGGCCCCCCACCCCGGCGGCGAGAGCGACAGAAGCTCTGCGCTCTGCGCCAAACCAAGTGATTCCAGAAATCCGGTCACGGCAACGGCTTAGTAGATGCTGGTCGAGAAATAGTTCGACGTGATCTTCTCATGCGTGCCATCGGCAAGAATTGCCGCGATGCCCTTGTTCAACGCCGCAAGCAGGTCATCCTGCCCTTTACGAACGCCCGCACCGACACCACGCCCCAAAATGGCGGGATCGTCCTTCACGGCACCTTTGATTTCGCAGCAAGCACCGGCATCCGAATTCACAAAATCGGCCATCGCAATGCTGTCAGCTTGTGTGGCGTCGATCCGACCGGCAAACAGGTCCTGATTGGCCTCATCCTGAGTTTGATAGACGCGCAGTTCGGAATCCTTGAAGTATTCCTGCGCATAGGCTTGGTGGATCGTCGAAGCCTGAATGCCAATAACTTTACCCGCCAGCGATTCCGGGGTTGCTTCGATATCCATCGATTTATCGGCAACGATAACCGCAGGTGTGTTGTAGTAAGGATCGCTGAAATCAATGGTTTTCAACCGTTCCTCGGTGATCGACATCGAGGCCATGATGGCGTCGATCTGCTGTCCGGTCAGCGATGGGATGATGCCGTCCCAGGCCACTGGCGTGATAACACAGTCAAGTTCGGCAGCGGCGCAAACTGCATTGATGACATCGATCTCCCAACCAACCCAGTTGCCTGAACTGTCCAGCGACGCGAAGGGCGGATAAGGCTCGGCCGCGATGCCGATCTTGACCTCTTCTGCACTGGCAACACCAGCCGAAAGGACAGCGGCGGCAAGACCGGACGCGAGCAGTTTTTTGACGTTCATTTTGTTACTCCCTTTAGGTTTATTTTGTTGTTTTTTGTAGTGGATCAGGCGACCGAGCTGAGGAACTGCTTCAATCGTTCTGATTTTGGATTTCCGAAGACCTCGGCAGGTGGACCCTGCTCTTCAATGCGGCCCTCGAAAAGATAGACGACATGGTTCGCGACTTCGCGCGCAAACTTCATTTCATGGGTCACAAGCAGCATGGTGCGCCCTTCCGCTGCAAGATCCCGGATCACGGTCAGAACCTCGCCGACAAGCTCTGGGTCAAGCGCTGAAGTTGGCTCATCGAAAAGCATCACCGAAGGATCCACCGCAAGCGCGCGTGCGATGGCGGCGCGCTGTTGCTGACCGCCTGAAAGATAGGCCGGATAGGTGTCGGCCTTGTCACCAAGCCCCACCCTTTTCAGCAGGTCATGCGCCCGCGCGACAGCTTCGGCCTTTGGTACCTTAAGGACATGTACCGGTACCTCGATCACGTTTTCCAGAAGCGTTCGATGTGTCCACAGGTTGAACTGCTGGAAAACCATCGCAAGCCGCGTACGGATACGTTCTATCTGGCGGCGGTTCGAGGGGCTGCCGTCGGCATGCATTTCAACCAGCTCACCGCCGATGGTGATCTTTCCCGAGCTTGGTGTTTCCAGAAAGTTGATACAGCGCAGCATGGTGGATTTGCCCGAGCCTGAACCCCCGATGATGGCAACGACATCGCCCTTGTTCGCTGTCAGCGAGACACCTTTCAAAACCTCCAGCGTGCCGAAAGACTTGTGCAGGTCCTCAACCCTTATCGCCTCTTCAGACGTGGTTGCTTCGCGTGCGGGTGTTGCTGCTTTGGCTGTGTCCATATCCAAGAATCTTCTGATTTCAGCTTGCAGTAAGCCTCGAATCTCGCAATTATGCAAGTGTATAATAATTCCGTACCATGGATGGCCCGGACGTGCAGGACGACAGCCGTAAATTTACACGTGAATCTGCCGAGTTTCGGCGCGAGGCGCTGATCCTGGCGACTTTGGACCTGATTGCCGAGATGGGCGTTCGGGGTGCCACTGTGCGTCAGATCGCGGCCCGCGCGAACGTGACCCAAGGGCTGATCCGGCACTATTTCTCATCCAAGGAGGAACTGGTTCAGGCTGCGTACGAACATCACATGAATACGCTGACCGATCAGACAGCTGCGTCGTCAGGGAAAGGCAGCGCAGTATCTCAGTTGACCAACTTCGTTGATGCGTCGCTGCGACCGCCAATCGTTGATCCAAGCGCTGTGGCCTTGTGGGCCGGCTTCCTGAACAAGGTGCAGCGTGATCCGAAAATGCAACGCATCCACCAGCAAACCTATAACTATTTCCGGGATCAGCTTGAAAAGCTGATCGTCGCCGCATTGCAAGAAACCGGACGTCCAGTCACCACGCCGCAAGCCGTGCAACTGGCCATTGCCTGCAACGCGGTTATCGATGGTCTTTGGCTGGAAGGCGGTGCGCTTCCAGATGAATTTTCCGAAGGTCAATTGGCGCAGATCGGATTGGATTCCGTCAGTGCTATCGTCGGTATCCCATTGATCAAAGAGGTGGAACAACCATGAAGACCACATCTGTGACAGAACGGTTAGCGGGCTTGGGTGGCGCCAAATGGGGCGTACATCTGAAAGCGCGCGACCTTATCAAGGCCGGAGCGGACATCGTCGAAATGACGATAGGTGAACCGGACGTGCCGGTGTCGGACGCGCTGGTCGAAGCCACCGTAACCTCACTGCGGGCCCAGCGAACGGGCTACTCCAATGGCCGTGGCGAAGCTGGCTTGCTTGACGCGCTTTCCGCCCGTTACTCGGCCTCCCGCGGACGGGCTTTCGGGCCCGAGAATTTTCTGTGCTTTCCCGGAACGCAGACCGCTCTGTTCGCAGCCATGGCTGGCGTTGCCGAGGCCGGTGACGAAGTTCTGGTCGGTGATCCGATGTATGCAACCTATGAAGGGGTCGTTCGTGCGTCCGGGGCGGAAATAGTGCCTGTACCGCTGCGCCCGGATCACGGGTTTCGCATACAGGCCAAAGATATCGCCGCACGCATAACGCCGCGCAGCCGCGCCATTCTTCTGACAACGCCACACAACCCAACGGGCGCGATCCTGACGGCCAAAGAGCTATCCGAGATCGGACAGCTCGCGATTGCACATGATTTGTGGATTATCTCGGACGAGGTCTATGAAGAACTGATCTTTGACGGGGCCAGATTTGTGTCGCCACTGGCAGACCCGGAACTGGCGGATCGTGTAATAGGCGTATCATCCATCTCGAAATCACATGCCGCGCCGGGGTTCCGCAGTGGCTGGTGTGTCGGGCCAGCCGCGTTTTGCGAAGCGCTGCTGCCCTATTCCGAGACCATGCTCTTTGGCAATCAGCCCTTCATCGCCGATATGACCGAAAAAGCGATCCGTGACGGGTCCGAGGTTGCCTCCGGCATGGCCGCCCGTTTTTCGGCACGCGCCAAGCTTTTGGCTGATCGCCTCGAAGCAGAAACGGATCTGACCGTTCACCGGCCTCAGGCGGGAATGTTCGCCATGATCAACGTCTCCGCCACCGGGTTGGACGGCGAAGCCTATGCCTGGGACCTGTTGCAGACCGGGGTGGCTGTCATGCCGGGTTCCGCCTTTGGGGACAGCTTGAAAGATTGGGTACGGGTCGCACTGACGATCAGTGACACCGACTTTGCCACCGCGGTCTCTCGCATAATCGATCACGCCAACAGAAAATCACGCGAGGTTGCATGAGTGAAATGACCGTGGGCGAAGCATTGGTTGCCAGGCTTCGCCAAAGGGATGTGACCTGCGTCTTCGGAATTCCGGGCGTTCATACGGTCGAGCTTTACCGCGGGCTTGCAGGCTCGGGCATTCGTCACGTTACACCCAGACACGAACAGGGCGCAGGATTTATGGCCGACGGCTATGCGCGCGTGTCAGGCAAACCGGGTGTGGCCTTTGTGATCACCGGGCCCGGATTAACCAATACATTGACGCCGATGGCGCAGGCCCGCGCGGATTCAATACCAATGCTGGTGGTGTCTGGGGTCAACAAAACCGCGTCGCTTGGCAGGGGTTTAGGGCATCTGCATGAATTGCCAGACCAGTCGGGACTGGCCAGGACCGTTGCGTTGTTGTCCGAACAGGTTTCCGCCACCAACGCTCTGGATCCGGCCTTGGACCGCGTGTTCCACACCCTCACCAACGGTCGACCCGGACCGGTGCATATCGAAGTTCCGTTGGATATCGCAGCGGCTGATTATCAGGAAACACAGGTCGAACCGCTTGTCTCAGCCTCTCCGATTGACCCGGCTTTGATTACACAAGCCGCACAGCAACTGGCCAAAGCGAAGAACGTTGTCATTCTGGCGGGCGGCGGCGCAAAACGTTCCGAGGCTGGATTGCAGGCCCTGGCCGAAGCTCTCGATGCGCCCGTGGTGCAAACGGTCAACGCGCGCGGCCTGATGCACAGGCATCCGCTGACTGTTCCGGCAAGCCCCAGCCTGAACGCCGTACGCGGCTTGATAGAAAGCGCCGATTGCGTCCTTGCACTGGGAACCGAGCTGGGCCCAACCGACTATGATATGTATGCCACCGGCCAAATTGCTAAAATGTCAGGGTTGATACGGATTGATCGGTGCGGCGACCAACTGGCGCGACATGAGGCAGCGCTCATCATTCAAGGTGACGTCAACTTGGCTGTATCAGCGCTGGTTGACGCCTTGCCGCACAAGCCAAAGCAAAGCGATGGCGCGGAACGTGCAGGCAAAACACGTGACGCCGCCTGGGCGGAAATTGGTCCGGACTATCGCAAACAGGTGGAAATCCTCAACGCAATGCGTTCTGCGGTCCCGAACACCCTGATGGTCGGAGACTCCACCCAACCGATCTATGCCGGCAATCTTTTCTACGATCACGACCGGGCCGGAGGCTGGTTTAACGCGGCAACCGGGTACGGCGCGCTGGGCTATGGAATCCCCGCAGCCATCGGCGCTTCGGTCGCCGATCCCACAGCACGTGTGATATGCATCGCGGGCGATGGAGGCGCGCAGTTTTCTCTGCCTGAGATTATGGCAGCAGTCGACGAAGACCTGCCGGTCACCTTCGTGATCTGGAACAATCATGGATACCAGGAAATTGCCACGTCAATGCAGGATGCGGGCGTAACAGTCATAGGATGTGATCCCTCGCCTCCCGATTTTTCAGCAACGGCCAAGTCATACGGCATTCCATTCGCTTCGGTTCCAGCTGAACCGCAGGCTGTCGCGCAGGCATTGCGCCAAACTTCCGCCCAGAACGGGCCGGTTATGATCGAAGTCACCGCTCCGAAATTCGCAGCTCAGAAAGATTGAAACATGTCAGACCCAACCTTTGAGTTTTCCCGCGCCATCACCCGCCGTCCGGCTCCGACAATTGCAGGCGGGTTGCGTGCAGAAGATATCGGAAACCCGGATTTCGACGGGATGACAGCGGCGCATAAGGCATATGTGGCAGCACTGAAAAGCACCGGAGCAGAGGTGATCGAACTGGATCCCCTGAACGCGTTTCCCGACGCGCAATTTGTCGAGGATACAGCCCTTTGCCTGCCGCAAGGTGCGATATTGATGCGGCCCGGCGCACCTTCGCGGATGGGTGAAGTGGCTGAAATGGCGCCGACCCTTCGCGACTGCTACGACACGGTTCTGGAAATTCAGGGACCCGGCCATGTCGAGGGTGGAGATATCCTTGTTACCGGTCGCGAAATTCTGGTGGGCCGGTCAGACCGGACTGACGCGGAAGGTGTCGCCGAGCTGGCGAAAATCACCTCGGAGTGGGGGCACAAACTGCGCGAAGTTTTCACGCCCGAGGGCGTCCTACACTTCAAGACAGATTGTTCGCTGATGGACGCCGAGACAATACTGTCGACCCGACGGCTGGATGCATCGGGCTGTTTTGAGGGCTACCGGGTGCTGCATGTTGCGGACGGAGAGGAAGCTGCCGCCAATGCGATCCGCTTCAACAATCTGGTGCTGATGGCCGCCGGCTTCCCACGCACCGCTGAGATGTTGGATCGCGAAGGGTATGAGGTCGTAGAAATCGACAACACCGACTGCGCAAAGCTGGATGGTGGAATGTCCTGCCTTTCGTTAAGGTTCTAAGGGCGTGACCGGTAGCGTTCGATCCTTGGTGTTTCTTGCGAGAACCGTCGCCTGTACCGGTCTTTCCTTTCCCGCCATTCGCTCATAAACATAGGTGGCCGCCGATGATCTCGTCCGCCTAGTGCGACCTGCAACCGGTTGCAAGACTTTTGCGATGGTGCATAATGAATCTCTGATGCAAAACACCTTGATATCTCTGACCATCAACGACCGGAGCCGCACTGCGTGAGCGTGACCCTGAAAGACGTCGCCGCTTTGGCTGGTGTATCGCGATCTGCCGTGTCGCGCACCTTTACCGAAGGTGCCTCGGTCTCTGCAAAAACACGCAGCAAGGTCGAAAAGGCCGCGCGAGAGCTTGGCTACAGTCCCAACGCCCTCGCCTCTTCTCTGACCACCGGGCGCACCAAACTGATCGGGTTGATTTCGAACAACTTTCACAACCCGATTTTTCTTGAGGTGTTCGATCAGTTTACCCGCGCCTTGCAGGAACGCGGGCTACGCCCTTTGATCGTGAACCTGACGGACGAGACCGAGCCCGCAAACTCGGTCCGCATGCTGCGCCAGTATTCGGTTGACGCGGCCATCGTTGCCTCTTCGACGCTGCCGCCCAGCTTTGCCAAGGCGTTCCACGATGCGGGCGTACCGGTGGTGCACACGTTCGGGCGCTCGGCAACCTCACCCGAGGTGCATGTGGTGGGAATCGACAACGTCGAATGCGGGCGCATGGCCGCACGCGAGCTTTTGGCGCGCGGATACAAGCGTGTCGGCTATCTGGGCGGGCCTGAAGATGCAACCTCGGCGCTCGACCGGTATCGCGGGTTCATGGAGGAGCTGGCAGATCATCCCGATATCGAAGTAAGCCATTGTTTCGCAGGGGCTTATTCCTTCGAGGCCGGTCGCGCCGAAATGTTGCGCCTGTTGGCCAACATCCCGTCCGAGGCGTATTTCTGCGGCGATGACATCCTGTCTGTTGGCGCATTGTCCGCACTGGCCGATCACGGGCTGAAACCGGGTCAGGACATTGGAATCATCGGCCTGAACGACATGGAAATGTCGCGCTGGGAAAGCGTTAACCTGACAACGATCCACCAGCCGATCAAGCAGATCATCACCTCATCCGTCGATCTGGTTGTCGAGATGCTGAAAGAGCCTCAGCGCTATCCCGAGGCCCGTATTTTCCCCTGCCGCGTGATTGAACGGGGCACATTGCGGCCCCGCCCCTGATCAGCGAAACATCGGCGGCCGCGCGTCCTTCCATACGCCATCGGCCTTGCCCGATGCAACAGCCGCGTGAACGGCCGCAATGGACCGCAGCCCATCTGCCGCACCGGGCAGACCGTCGCGTCTTTCACCGCGGATCGCATCCGCCAGATCGCAATAGATGTTGGCGACCGCCAGCGGGAACCCCTCGGGGTGCGCTATGGCGACACGCGACAGGCGTTGCACCTCGTCGTGCAAACCGCCCTCACCCTTTTCGATGATCTGAGTACGCCCCCCGACCGGAGTATAGATCAACTGGTTGGGCTGTTCGGACGCCCAGCGCAGCCCACCGGTTTCGCCAAAAACCTGAATGTCAAAGCCATGCTGCCGTCCGATCGCCACCGATGATGTCCAAAGGCGTCCAACCGTGCCGCCCTCCATCCGAAAATTGATCATTGCATCATCTTCCAACTCACGGCTGGCGATGGTCGAGGCCATGTCAGCAGACAGGGTTTTCACCTGATCGCCACAGATGAAACTGGCCATGTGCAACGCATGGATGCCGCAATCGGCAAACTGCCCCGAAACACCGGCCATCGCAGGGTCATAGCGCCAGCGTACGCGCGGGTTATCCGCATCTGTGGCGTCGCCATGATGGCCGTGGCTGAAATTGGTCACCACCAGACGCACCTTGCCGATATCGCCTGCACGCACCATCGCACGGGCCTGACGCACCATCGGATAGGCAGAGTAACAGTAGTTCACCGCACAGATCCTGCCCGAGGCTTCGGCCACGCGCACAATCTCTTCGCCCTCTTCCACCGTCATGGTCATCGGCTTTTCACACAACACGTTAAAACCTGCCTCAAGATAGGCCTTGGTAATCTCAAAATGGGTCGAGTTGGGCGTCGCGATGGTTACCAGATCAACCCGATCCTCGCGGTCTTTTTCGCCAGCCAGCATCTCTTGCCAGTCACCATAGGCACGATCGGCAGCAACACCCAATCGCTGCGCGTATTCGCGGCCCACGTCGGGCCGGTGATCCAGCGCGCCAGCTGCAAATTCGAACAACCCGTCCGCCTGCGCCCCAAGGCGGTGTGCAGGGCCAATCTGGCTGCCTTCACCACCCCCGATCATGCCCCATCTCAACTTAGCCATGGTCATTGTCTCTCATTGGAATTGTCTCGTAGAGCGATCAGAAATCGCTGATGTCCTGCCACTGCCGCTGATCGGACGAGGCCAGCGCAGCGGCCAGCACGCGGTTGACCTCATGCCCGTCGCGGAACGTGGGCCAGATCGCCTCGCCGGTGTGGATGGCCTGTAGAAAGTCCTTGGCCTCGATGATGATCTGATCCTGATAGCCGGTTCCGTGACCCGGACCCTGACAGAAGGGCTCATAATCCGGGTGTGCTGGGCCGGTCAGGATCTTGGTGAAGCCGCGCGCGGCTTCGGGCCCTTCGCGCTTGTACAGCCACAGCGCGTTCTGGTCCTCCTGATCGAATCGGAGCGCGCCTTTTGTGCCCGAAATTTCATAGGCATAGCCCATTTTCCGACCCGTCGCGACGCGGCTGAAATACAGGTTTCCCATAACCCCGTTTTCAAACCGACACATCATCTGGGCATGGTCGTCATTTGTTACCTCACCACCGGGGCGGGTTTTGTGAACGGTCTCAACATCTGCCATCACCTGCGCAATGGGCCCGATCAGCGCCAATGCGCCGTTGACCATATGCGGGGCAAGATCGCCGATTGTGCCGTTGGCCCTACCGGTTGTGCGCCAGGTGGACGGGGCCTGCGGATCGGCATAGAAATCCTCGGTATGCTCGCCCCGGAACCACGTGATGTCACCAATCGCGCCATCGGTAATCAACTGGCGGGCATATTGGCTGGCGGGTGTGCGGATATAGTTGAACCCCACCATGTTCACCGCCCCCGAAGCCTCTGCCGCGGCAACCATCGCCCGACTGTCTTCAAGCGATGCGCCCAATGGTTTCTCGCACAAGACCGGTTTGCCCAATGCAAAAGCCGCTTCGGCAATCTGACGATGTGTTGACTGAGGCGAGGCGATCACGATTGCCTCGACCCTGGGGTCTTCAACCAACATGCGCCAGTCATCGGTTGCCCGCTGAAAACCATAAGCCGCCCGGTAGCGTTCGGCACTGTCCGGGCTCGACGCGCAGATGACCTCAAGCCGGGGGCGCAACGCCGTGTTGAACACCGCACCGACGGCCGACATGGCAACGGAATGGGCCTTGCCCATATAACCGCCACCCACGATTCCCACTCCGATTTCAGGCATCTGCCATGGCCTCGCACATTGTGTTTGCAACCGGTTGCAAAATCAGTATCGTGTGAATCGATTCAACGCAAGGTCCAAACTTTGCCCACCCCACTTTGCCGGAGGACATGACGTGAGCGCTTTGATGGAGGGTATCAAAGGAAACCGCTTTGCCGTTCTGGGGCGTGCGGGTATGGACCTTTACGCAGACCCGATCGGTGTCAAAAGCGAAGAGGCCGATACGTTCCATGCCGATCTTGGCGGCTCGTCCGCGAATATCTGCACCGGTCTGGTCAAGCTGGGCAGTCAGGCATCCTTGATCACCTCCGTCTCGGACGATGCTATTGGTCGGTTCTGCCTCAACCGGTTGCAACATTACGGGGTGGATACCTCTTACATCCGCGTGTTGGGGGGTGAGTATCGCACCTCTCTGGCCCTGTATGAAAGCCGGACCGAGAACTTTCAGAATGTCATCTACCGCAACGGTGCGGTCGATTTTCAGGTTACTGACGCGGATGTCGACAGGGTTGACTATTCATCCTTCTCGGCCCTGATCTCGGCTGGCACTGTCTTTGCGTCGGAACCCTCGCGCAGCGCCACGTTCCAAGGGTTTGAAAACGCGCGCAAAGCTGGTCTTCCGATCATTTTCGATGTTGATTACCGCCCCTACAGCTGGCCGTCGCCGGAAGTTGCCGCTGACGTTCTGTCCCGTGCGGGCGAAGCCTGTGACCTGATTGTCGGCAATGATGAAGAGTTCGGGTTCATGGCCGGAGGTCTGGAAAAGGGCTTTGCCAAGGCACAGGACCTAGCTAGGAAACCGGGCCGGGTTGTCATTTACAAGATGGGCGAAAAAGGCGCCGTGACGCTGGCGGATGGGCAGGAAATCAGAACCGGGATCTACCCAGTGGACGCCATCAAGCCAGTCGGGGCTGGTGACAGTTTCATGGCAGGGCTTCTGGCTTCGATCGCGGCGGGGCACTCGCTGAAAGACTCGGTGATGCGCGGTTCCGCCTGCGCATCCATTGTCGTTTCCAAACCCGGCTGCGCCCCCGCCATGCCGACGACCCCCGAACTGAACGCGTTCCTCGCCTCTCACCCTGGCCCGACCACATAGGAGTATCCCATGCATATCGCGCCCTATGACAATCAGAACAAGCCCATCGTTGACGCCGGTGATCCGTCCGTTCCGCTGAACTATTTCAACATCGTCAAACTGAAAAAAGGCGAGGCGTTCGAATACCAGGTGCCGGGCTACGAGACCTGCATCGTCCCTGCAACCGGCAGCGTCGATGTGGATGTCGAAGGCGTTTCCTTCCCCAGTCTGGGCAACCGGGGCGAAGATGTCTGGGATGGCGAGCCCGAGAGCGTCTATGTGCCCGTCGGCGCAAAGGTACAGATGGTCTGCGTTTCTGACGCGACCGAGGTGTTCATTGCCGGTGCCAAATATGACAAGGTGCTGGACCCGTTCGATGTGCGCGAACACGACCTTGTGCAATATGGCAGCGACGACACCAAAACCCACCGCAAAATCAAACACATCCTTGGCCAAAAGCAACACGACAAGGTCGGCCGCCTATTGGTGAGTGAGCTGTTCACCGTCGGTCAGGGCGGCTGGTCGGGCTTTCCCAGCCACAAGCATGACACCAACCGCCTGCCGGACGAAACCCGCCACGATGAGACCTATAATTTCCGGTTCAAACCCAACTGGGGCTCGGGCCTTCAGATGTTGCAGCGCGAGGATAACCAGCCGGGTGACGCCTATCACATCGTGGATGGATCGACCGTTTGCATCGACAAGGGCTATCACCCCTGCTGCGTTTTGCCGGGGTACGAGATGTATTATTTCACCATCCTCGGCGGCCTGACCCAGCGTTCTCTGGTGCAGTATTTCCAGCCCACACATGCCTATCAGATCGAGACCATTCCCGGCATCAAAGACATGATTGCGAAATTCAAATGACCCTCGTCACACTGAAAGACGTCGTGCAACCCGCGTATGAACAGGGCTATGCCGTCGGCGGGCTGGTCACACTCGGCTGGGAAGACATGCGCGCCTATGTAGCCGCGGCCGAGGCCGAGAATGCGCCCGTGATCCTGCAAGCCGGACCCAGCTGCCGCGAGCACACGCCACTGCCGATCCTGGGCAAGATGTTCCGGTATCTGGCCGAAAACGCCTCGGTGCCCGTCGTGGCGCATCTGGACCACGGCTATACCTTCGAGGACTGCAAGATCGCGCTGGACAGCGGGTTCACCTCGCTGATGTTCGACGGGTCGCGCAAACCCCTGCGGCAAAACATCGATGAAACCGCCGCAATTGCCGAGATGGCCCATGCGGCAGGGATTTCCTGCGAGGGCGAGATTGGTTTTGTCGGGTACTCGGGCGGTGAAGGATCGAACGGCACCGACCCGGCAGAAGCGGCCCAGTTCGCACGTGAAAGCGGTGTGGATGCGATGGCGATATCGGTCGGCAACGTCCATCTGCAACAAAACAAGGAAGGCGGTCTGGACGAAGCCCGCATCGCCGAGATCGACGCCATGACCACAGTGCCTCTGGTCATTCATGGCGGGTCGGGCGTGCCGGTAGATCAGCGCATGAAGCTGTCCCGCGAAACCTCAATCTGCAAGTTCAACATCGGGACCGAGCTGCGCATGGCCTTCGGCAATGCCCTGCGAGATGCTGTCAATCGCGATCCCGAACGGTTTGACCGCGTGACCATCCTGAAGGAAACCCACAACCCGGTCGAAGCTGCCGCGCGCATGGTCATCCGTGCCTTTGGTGCACCCCTGCAACGCTAACGCGCGCTTTCGCCTTCAGATCGAGCCGCCCTCGACCATGAAGTTGCCCGCGCTGCACATGGCGGCGTCGTCCGAGGCCAAAAACAGAACCATGCGCGCGACATAGACGGGCTCTATCGGATCAGGCAGGCATTGGCGGTCGACCTGTTTGGCCAGCGCCTCGGGCGTGACCCACAGGTCTTTCTGGCGATCGGTCATGATCCAGCCCGGCACCACCGTGTTCACGCGAATGCGGTGATCCCCCAATTCGCGCGCCATGGTGCGGGTCAGGCCATGCACCGCAGATTTGGCGGTGGCATAGGCCGGGAAACCTGCCCCGGCCTCCCACCAGGAGTTCGATCCGATATTGATGATCGAACCTGCGCCCTTGGCGATCATACCCGGGGCCACCGCCTGAATGGCAAAGAACATGTGACGGATATTGGTCGCCATCCGCTCATCCCAATAGTCAGGCGTGACTTCGCGCCAATCATGGCGGTCATCTTGGGCAGCGTTGTTGACCAGCACATCCGCCTCGCCCAGTTCCTCGACCAGTTGCTCCAGCGCAGCCCGCATCGCTTCGATATCGCGCAGGTCGCATTGCGCAAAGGTGTGTTCACCGTCCAGTTCCGCCAGCAAAGCAAGGCCCGCATCCGCATTGATATCCAGAAACCCGACCTTCGCCCCTTGTGCGGCAAAGGCGCGAACGGTTTCCGCACCAATTCCCCCGGCCCCGCCGGTGATGATAACCGTTTTGCCCGCAAGGCTAGGGTAATTGGCGAAGTCTTGGCTCATCCGTCACGCTCCATGATCCATTCGACCTCGGGGGCCAGGGCAAACCGCCATTTGCGCAGGGGGCCCGCCATGACGTTCAGGTAATACATCTCAAACCCATAGGGCGCGCCGCAAGGATGATGGCCACGCGGAACGATCACAACATCGCCATCGGAGACGGCCATCGTCTCATCCAACTGGCCGTCATCGGTATAGACCCGCTGAATTCCGAACCCGTTGGCCCGGTTGAGGCGATGATAATATGTTTCTTCCAGATAGGTGATGCGGGGGAAATCATCCTCATCATGTCGATGACTGGGGTAAGAGGACCAGTGCCCATTGGGCGTAAAGACTTCGGTCACCAGCAGGCTGTCGGCATAATCCTCGTTCTCCATCGCGATATTGTTGATATATCGCGTATTCACACCCTTGCCGCGTTCGGTCAGCGTGATGCCATCTGGCCCGATCCGGCGCGCTTTGTGGCCGCCCTTGCCCGGGGCCGAGCAGACCGCCACAACACAATCGGTTTCCGCCACAGCCTCCCACTCGGTTCCGTTGGGCAGATACAGGCTATGCGGCGGTGTCTTTTCGAACACGTTCATCCGACCGCCCAATACGCCCCAGTCCTGCCCGGCCCCGGTGATCCGCGCCTTGCCTTCGACCATCACCAGAATGACTTCGCGGTCTCCTGTCGCCTCGGCCGCCCTGTCGCCTGCTTGCAGATGATACAGCCCAAAACCCACATATCGCCATCCGGCACTGTCCGGAGTGATGTCATGTACCTTGCCACGGGTTCCAATAGGCTTCTTCAGCAGGTCTGCCATTCTTGTTCTCCTTATTGGGCGGGCCTAAACGGCCCGCCTGTATCGCCCTCAGGCCGCTTGCCGTGTTTGCAGGGCCGAAAGCGCCTCGGACAGTCGGGCCTCGGCCCACCCTTCCGATACGGCCCGGTGCAATATGTCAGCCTGGCTTTCGGGCGCATTGCCACCAATCGGCGGGTCGGTGTCCAGATTGGTCGGGAACGGATAGCCCTCAGCCGTTGCGGCAATCGCCGCAATCAGCTCTGGCGCACTCAGCGCCCCCCGTTGTTTCAGGGCGGCCAGCGACGGAAACACCGCCTGCGACATGGACTGCCGGTCAACCATCTCCATCGCACGACCGAAGGCAGACGAGACCTGCAACAGGTTCGCCATCCGCTGAATATCCGCACTGCTGTTTTCCCCGGCAGCGTGAAACAGCGCCGGGTTGAAGAAAACGGCATCCCCCTTTTCAAGGGGCAACTGAATGTAGTTCTCTTCGAAAAACGCCCGGTGTGCCGCATCGTGAAAGGCCAGATATCCCGGCGCATAAAGCTGCGAAAACGGCAGCAGTTTGGTTGGGCCGCTTTCCACGGGCATGTCACAATGCGCAACCGCCCCCTGCAAGGTCAGCGAAGCCGTCACCAGATGGGCATGGGCCGGATACCGGGCGGCGCTGTCGGCGGTTTGAAAGCCCAGATGATAATCCCGATGCGCCTGCTGTGCCTTGCCGCCGGGGCGCACCTGATTGATTTGCGCGGTCATTTGATAGTTCGGCCCCAGCCACGCCTCGCAAGCCGCTGCAATGGCCACATTCCCGAAATAGAGCGCAAAGCCCTCGGGATCGCGCAAGCACTGTTTCTGCAATGCGTTCCATATCCGGTCATTCGCGCCCGAGGCCGCGAAGTGGTCACCTTCCCCGGCCCCGCCCTGACGTTCTTCCTCGATGATCTGATGGAACACAGCGGTCGCCCGGTCGATCACGGACGTATCCGCAAATGCGCCTTTTAGAACGATCACACCCGCAGATTTGTCCAACACGCCTGCCCATTCTGCCAGCAGCGCTTTTCTTTGATCCGCATTCTCCAGCGCCGGGCGCAGGGCGTGCATATCATAGATCGGAACGTTCTTTTGTACCGATGCGGCATGAGGCACCGCACCGGTTGTCAGGTTTTGCGAGGTCAACACCTTGAACTCATCCAGATCGCAGGATTCCCGGTCAAAATAGCCGACATATCCAAGTTCTTGATGTACCATGACAAACTCCTCTTTCATGGCTTCGGTGTTGCCCCGAGGGGCGGTGATTAAACGGTGATCTCCAACCCTGCCTTGCCGCAAACCTCGACGATGTGGTCATAGCCCAATTTGGAGTACTCATAGGGCGGCGCCTTGGCGGGGTCCTGCTCGGCCTCGACCACGATCCAGCCACTGTAATCCATTGCTTTCAACGCGTTGGCTACGGCCTGAAAGTCGATGCACCCATCACCCGGCACGGTGAACGCGCCGGCAATTACGGCATCCAGAAAGCTGCGATTGTTCTCGCGCGTGTCCCGCACGATGTCCGGGCGGATATCCTTGAAGTGGACATGGTGCACACGGTCGCCCCAACGGTTCAGTGTGGCCATCACGTCGCCGCCACCAAACAGCAGATGGCCCGTATCGAAGCACAAGCTCAATTCGGGGCCGGAACCCTCCATCAACCAGTTCACATCCTCTTCGCTTTCGATGATCGTGCCCATGTGATGGTGATAGGCCATCGGCATACCCTGATCTGCCATCCATTTGGCAAGCTCTGTCAGTTTGCCCGCATAGGCCAACACATCGTCTTTGGACAGCTTCGGGCGGTCATTGACCGGCGTTCCGATCTGCCCCTGAACGGTATTTGAACACTCGGCGTAAACGATGCAGGGGCTGTTCAGCGCAACAAACTGTTCGACCTGTTCACGCACGATGGCGATTTCGGCGTCCAGGTCATTGACCAGAGTACTACCCGAGCACCAGCCGCCGCACAGCGCGATGTCACTGGCATCCAGATAGGCGCGCAACCCTTCGGTGTCGCCGGGCATCCGCTGGCCACGCTCGACACCGGTATAGCCGATCTCGCGCGCTTCTTTAAGCGCCTGCTCCATCGTGTAGGCTGCGGTCAGGTCCGGCAAATCGTCATTCTGCCAGGCAATCGGAGAGATACCGATCTTCACGCTCATTTCGTGTTTCTTTCCTTGATGGCGACCTCATAGGCCGCACGTTTTTCGTTTACTTCCGGGCGGATGCTGACCTCGGGCACCGCCACTTCCCACCACGTTCCGCCATATTCGGTCGATGGGTACGGGTCGGTGTCGATCACCACCACATAGGGGCCTTTGACCTCGCCACGTTTGGCCAGTGCCTCCTCAAGCTCGGCGATCGAGCTGACCTTGACCGCCGTCGCCCCCATTGCTTCGGCATGTTTGGCAAAGTCGATCACCGAATTTTCACCGCCGATTGCGTGATCCAGCAGGTTGTTAAACTCGGCCCCGCCGGTTCCCATCTGCAAACGGTTGATGCAGCCAAAGCCGCGATTGTCGGTGACCACAACGGTGAACGAAATCCCCATCATCGCCGCCGTCGCCATTTCGGAATTCGCCATCATGTAAGTACCGTCACCGGTAAAGCAGATCACGTCGCGGTCGGGCTGGGCCAACTTGATGCCCATCGCACCGGCGATCTCATACCCCATGCAGCTGAAGCCATATTCCATATGATAGGCACCGGGGCGCGGTGCCTTCCACAGCTTGTGCAACTCACCCGGCATCGTGCCCGCGGCACACATGGCAACGGTGTTTTCATTGGCCGCCCGCTGCACGGCGCCAATCACCTGCATATCCGTGGGAAGTGCATTGCTGTCCGCGGGCGCGTCGGTCAATGCGTCGACCTTGGCAAACCATTCGGACTTCAGCGTTGCAGGCATATCAGGCGCGCGGTAACCGCCCAACGCGTGGCTCAGTTCACCCAGCCCAACGCGGGCGTCAGCCTGCAGCGGCATCGCGCCGTGCTTTGCCGCGTCATAGGCGGCGGTGTTCAGGCTGATCAACTCCCGCTCGGGGTTTGCGAACAATCCCCAAGACCCGGTGGTGAAATCCTGAAAGCGGGTGCCGACGCCCAGCACCAGATCAGCCTCGGCGCAGATATCGTTGGCAGGCTCACCGCCGGTGACGCCAATCGGACCAAGGTTCAGGGGGTGATCCCAGGCCAGCGCGGATTTACCTGCCTGCGTCTCGGCCACCGGCACGTTGTGCGCTTCGGCAAAGCGCTGCAACGCGGCGGTCGCATCCGAATAATGCACACCGCCCCCAGCCACGATCACAGGGCGCCTGGCTGCCTTGATTGCGGCCACGGCCCGTGCCAATTCACCTTCATCCGGACGAATGCGGCGCTGATACCAGACGCGCGGCTCAAAAAAGCTTTCGGGATAATCATAAGCCTCGGCCTGCACATCCTGACAAAAGGCCAGCGTCACGGGACCGCAATCCGCCGGGTCCGTCATGGTGCGGAAGGCACGCGGCAGCGCCGTCAACAGATGCTCCGGCCGGGTGATGCGGTCGAAATAGCGGCTGACCGGTCTGAAACAGTCATTCGCACTAATAGTTCCGTCCGAGAACACTTCGGGTTGCTGCAAAACCGGGTCAGGGCCACGCGTGGCGAACACGTCACCGGGCAGCAACAAAACCGGCAGGCGGTTCACATGGGCCAGCGCAGCAGCGGTAACCATGTTGGTGGCCCCCGGCCCGATGGACGAAGTGACCGCCATCGCCCGCCTGCGACCCAACTGCTTGGCATAGGCAATCGCACAATGTGCCATGGTCTGTTCATTATGACCGCGATAGGTGGGCAGGCTGTCTTTCACACCGTGCAGCGCCTCGCCCAGACCAGCCACATTGCCATGGCCGAAGATCGCCCAGACACCTGCGATAAAGGGCTCTCCGGCCTCGTTCATCTGCGCGCCCAGATAGCGCACCAGAGCTTGCGCCGCGGTCAGTCGGACTGTCTTGCTCATCATGATCCCTTTCAACTCAGCCCCGCCTTTGGCGGCCTGCGGGTTTTCTCATTTGCGAAGGTGCCAGCTTTTGTATCAAAGCCTGAAAACAGAGTGGCGTCACGTGCCACCGCCCGATGGATGCCCCATTGGGGCATCCAAGTTCTGTACTTTAAACCGTACCGCCCAGCGATCCTTCTAGCTCGGCCATTTCCTGACCGCCTGCCATCAGGTCCTGCAACTGCTCTGGCGTGATCTCGCCACGCGTTGCTGTGCCCAGCGTCTTGCCCCGGTTCAAAACGGTGAACCTGTCACCCACCGCCAGCGCGTGACGCACGTTGTGGCTGATGAAAACCACGCCGACGCCCTGACTGCGCACCTTGTCGATGGTGGCCAGAACGTTCGAAGTCTGGCGCACACCAAGGGCCGAGGTCGGCTCGTCCAAGATCAGGATCTTGGCACCAAAATACACGGCGCGGGCAATGGCAACGGTCTGCCGTTCCCCCCCAGACAAGGTGCCAACCGCCTGATCCGGCCCGCGCAGGTTGATGCCCATCTTGCGCATCTCTTCCATGCAGACCTCATTCGCGTGTTCAACATCGAACCGCTTCAGCAGACCTTTACCCTTGGTCGGCTCGCGCCCCATGAAAAAGTTGCGCGTGACGCTCATCAGCGGGATCATCGCAAGGTCCTGGAACACGGTCGCAATGCCTGCCTCCATCGCATCCCGAGGGGTGTCGAAATGCAGCGGCCTGCCCTCGAAAAAGATCTCGCCCTTGGTGGGTTTATGTACCCCGGACATGGTCTTGATGAAGGTCGACTTGCCCGCGCCGTTATCGCCCAGCAGGCAGTGGCATTCACCCGGTTTGACGTCGAAACTGACTCCCGCCAATGCGATGATGTTGCCAAAGTGCTTCTCGATATCCTTCATTTCCACGATGGGGGCCTGATCGCCCGCCGCATCGCCGTGGTGGAACTTGGTATCTTCGGTCATATCAGCGCTCCCCGGTTACGCGTTTGCGGATCGCGTTGTTGAACAGAACGGCAATCAGCAGCATCGCGCCCAGGAACACCTGGAACCAGTCCTGATCGAAATCCGTATAGGTCAGTCCGATGACAACCATGCCGAAGATGATCGACCCAAAGAACGCCCCGATGGCCGAGCCATATCCGCCCGTCAGCAGGCAACCTCCGATCACGGCGGCGATGATCGCCTCGAATTCTTTCTGGAAACCGCGCCGCGCGTCGGTCGAGCCCGCGTCGATCACCGTAATGATGGCAACAAGTGCAGCACAGCAGGCGGTCAGCATGAACAGGGACACTTTGATCTTGCTCACGGGAACACCTGAATTCGATGCCGCAGTGCTGTCACCGCCCGCCGCGAAAATCCAGTTTCCGGCCGGGGTCCGCAGCAACACGTAGGTGGCTGCCAATGCCAGCACGATGAACCACAGGATTTCGACCGGGACGCCGGGTACCTTGGGTGCTCCGCTTTTGAAGGTATCAATCATGCCGTTGGCCGCCAGCCAGGCAAACAGGCTGCCAAAGGCTTCGCCCGAAAAGAACGGCGCCAGCCAGTCGTTTTCGACCACGTCACGCACACCGCGCAACTGGGTCGACCCTCCGGTCGCCGCTTTGAGGCCAACAAGGGACAAGCCACGCAGAATGAACAGGAAAGCCAGCGTCACGATAAAGGACGGCAGGCCGGATCTTATGACGATATTGCCGTTCACCGCCCCGACGAATGCCGCGAATACAAATGTCATGGGGATCGCAACGATCAGTGGCAACTGCCATGTCACCACACAGACGCCGAAAAACAAGCCCGCGAACGCCACCATTGAACCGATGGACAAATCAAACTCGCCACCGATCATCAAAAGGGCCGCACCGATTGCCAGAATGCCCAGCTGTGCCGCAGGTGTCATGAAGTTCATGACCCCGGCCAGGGTAAACATCGAATCGTCTGCTGTGATGGCAAAGAAGATGACCACCAGAACGACGCCCGCCATCGCACCGAGTTCGGGCCGTTTCATGAGCTTGGTCATGAAAGGTTCTTTCTTGACCCTTTCGTCCCCGGCGATTTGTGCTGAGTCACTCATCGTTTCCTCCCACTTGGGTGGGAACGGCGCCACCGCGCCGCCCCGTTTTGTTCAGGTTGCGGTATGGATCAGCGGATGCCCTGCGCGGACAGCTCGATCACCTGCGCGGCCTTGTCCTGAGTGATCAGGTTCGGACCCGAAGGAACGTTACCACCGGGCATCAGGCCGTATTTGGCGTGCAGGCCCATGAAGTTCACCGACAGGTACCCTTGCAGATACTGCTGCTGGTCGATGGCAAAGGCCGCGTCGCCATCCGCAATCGATTGCAGGAAGTTGGCCGACAGGTCGAAGGACGCAACATTCACGTCACGGCCCGATGCTTTGACAGCGGCAACAGTCGGCTCACCAGCCGAGCTTGCACCCAGCGCCATGACCGTATCGACGGCTTCGTTAGCGGCCAGAGCAGCCGAGACTTTCGACTCGATTTCCGACGGATCGTTCGAGGTCGGCAGAACTTCGACATTACCGCCAAAGCCTTCCGCGAAACCTGCACAGCGCAGGTCCAGCGCAACGTTGCCCACTTCGTGGTTTACGCAGATCGCGGTTTTGCCCCCCATCGAAGCCAGTTGTTCACCCGCAGCTTTACCTGCGTCAAACTCGTCCTGACCCACGTGCAGCAACGCACCCAGCTGTTTCGACACATCCGACCCCGAGTTGATCGAGATCACCGGGATGCCTGCGGCAACGGCACGTTCGATTGACGGGCCAAGCGCATCCGCATCCGGGATCGAAACGATCAGGCCATCGGGTTCCTGGTTCACGGCAGCGTCGATCAGCTGCGACATGGCCACCATGTCGAAAGTTTCCGGTGCGCGGTATTCCACATTCACACCGACATCCTTGCCAGCCTGTTCAACACCGTTCTTCACGACGTTCCAGAATGCGTCATTGGCCTGGCCATGCGATACGACCACGATGTCCTGCGCAAGAGCGGGCGTAGCCAGGGCCAGTGCCCCCGCGGCAAGTGCACCCTTAACGAATTTCTTCATTTCAGTTTCCTCCCATTGGTTCAGTCTGATCTTCTGTTGGGGTACCGGCCCCAATCATCCGGCAGTGCCGAATCTCAGTGGCTGCGGCGCAAAGCCGAGCTGTCTTTAGTTTGAAGAATTTCGGTCATTTTGCAACCGGTTTCAAAATTTCCTCCATCCGAACGGGCTTTCCCGTCTGCGCTGACAGGGTCGCGGCCTCGGCCATTGCCAGCGCCGCCACACCATCCTGCAACGTGACGGGAACGTCGGAACCGCCGCCGACAGCATCAACAAATGCGGCCCATTCCACGCGGTAGGCCGGCATATAGCGTTCCAGAAAGAAATAAGTCGGCTTTGCGCCCACAACGCCATCCGCCGTCGATTTCACGACGGTGTTTTCCAGCATGTTATGCGCCTGCAACAACCCTTCCGAACCCAGCAACTCGACCCGCTGATCATACCCATAGGCCGCCCGGCGCGAGTTTTTGATAACCGCAATCCGGCCGTCTGCGTAAGTCATTGTGACCACGGCCGTGTCCACATCGCCTGCCGCGCCAATCTCTGCATCTACAAGCGACGATCCCACCGCCGTGACGGTCTGCGGCACATCCCCCATCAGAAAGTTCGCCATGTCGAAATCGTGGATCATCATGTCCCGAAACAGTCCTCCGGACACTTTTACATAGCTGACCGGTGGCGGGGCCGGGTCAAATGACGTGATCGACAACAGTTCGGCCTTGCCGATTTCACCTGCGTCCAAACCGGCCTTCAAAGCTGCAAAATTAGGATCGAACCGCCGGTTAAACCCGATCATGACAGGTTTGCCACGCCCCGCGACGGCTGTCAGACAGTCCTGTGCCCTCTGAAGGCTCAGATCGACGGGCTTTTCGCACAGAACGGCTTTGCCAGCGCCCGTGGCCGCCTCGATCAGGTCGGAATGCGTATCCGTCGGCGTTGCTATCAGAACCGCGTCAATCTCGGGATCAGCGATAATTTCTTCTGACCTGCGCGCCTCGGCCCCATATTCATCCGCGAGGTTGTTCGCCGCCTCGGGCAGCGCATCGGATACCGCACACAGCCTGCTTCCCGGATGGGAAGATATGGCCTGCGCATGAACGCGCCCGATACGTCCGGCACCCAGCAATCCGACCCTCAACATGCAACTCTCCCGAATCTTGTTGTTGTGCGTAACAATGATTTTCTTTGCAACCGGTTGCAATATATTTTTTACATCACCCTCGGTTTTGCCAGCGGTTCCCGCAGCCTCAACACGAATACCGCGCAAAAAACCGGTCTGATCTCAACAGGATTGTACTGCCTGACACGCATATTTCCGCGCAAATACCAACCTACGGGAATCCCCCAATATCGCCGCACGGTGAATCACGTTAGATTGTACGTAAGGAACACATACTACCACTCTGTGACCCCCTTAGAGGGGCTGGCATGACCCCCTCGTCCAGCCCCTCATACCACACCAAACAGCCACAAGATCACGACGCGCCGACCAAAGCAGGCACATGTCCGGTATTGATTTGGTTTGCAAATGGCGATCCCTGAAGGACTCGAACCCTCAACCTGCTGATTAGAAGTCAGCTGCTCTATCCAGTTGAGCTAAGGGACCGCTGCGCCCTTCTTGCGGTTTTTACCCGCGGGGTTCAAGAGGCAAGCGCATGAATGCGCTGTTGGGATCGTCAACATACCCAAAGATAGGCCCGCAATAGGAATATCCCAGCGACTCATACAACTTGCGGGCGGCATCATATTCGCGAAGATGGCTCGCCCCGGTCTCAAGAACCAAAGCCTCGCACCCCTCTGCGCCAGCCTGTTCAGCCAGATGCACCATCAGCACGCGCGCCAGCCCGCGCCCTCTTGCCTGCGCCAGAATATGCACTGATTTTACTTCGGCGGTTCCGTCGGGCAGCGCTTTCAGCGCACCGCATCCCAATGGCTGCTGTCCGTCAAAAATGGCCCAGAACCGCACCCCCCGCCCGGCCAATGCTTCGGCGTCCATCGTGTGGTTGCTATCCGCAGGTCCCGCAGTTTCGCCATGGGCAAAATGCGCCTCCACTATCGGGCGCAATACGTCCGATGTCGGGTCAGCCTCGCGGATTTCGATCATTCAGTGCGTCCAGGGGCCACGCCGGTCGGTTGCGAAATTCTCGCCATAGCCCCGCGCGCGCAGATTGGGCTTGCGCTTGTGCGGCTCGCTGACCTGCGCATCGATACCGTGGGCCTTGGCATAATCCAGCGCCTCTTCCCGCGTGTCGAACTTCAGGCGTACCTGAGCCTGCGTGTCACTGGACGACGTCCAGCCCATCAGCGGATCAACCTCGCGCGCCGAGGCCGGGGCGTATTCCAGAACCCATTTGCGGGTCTTGGCCATCCCCGAGGTCATCGCATTTCTTGCGGGCTGGTAGATCCGTGCGCGCATGTCGCCTCTCCGTACTCACTTGGCTGAGCCCGTTTATGCGTCAGAGCGCGCCTGGGGGCAAGATTGCAATTGTCGCGGCCCTCGCCCTCGAACTCATGCCAGAAACTGTCATCAGGCTGGGATAAGGTCGCGCCAAACAAACGCAAGAACAATACAACGACTCACCCGTCGCACGGCCTCAGACCGCATAGCGCGCAATGAATCCGGATCGGCCCTTGCAGTTGGACAAAATAAGAACAAATGTAAGGGCCTGACGCCGGGAGCCTGCCTATGCCATACGCCCATTCCGACAAGACCCAACTGACCGCCGAAGACGTGCGCGCGCGCCTGAAACTGGAAGGCGGCAAGCAATTCGTGATGCATACCGAATTCAACCCGGCGGGCGATCAGCCAACGGCGATCAAGGAACTGGCGGGCGGCGTACTGGACGGGGAACGCGATCAGGTGCTGCTGGGCGCGACCGGAACGGGCAAGACCTTCACCATGGCCAAGGTGATCGAGGAAACCCAGCGCCCCGCCATCATCCTGGCCCCCAACAAGACGCTGGCGGCGCAGCTATACGGTGAATTCAAAGGCTTCTTCCCCGAAAACTCGGTGGAATATTTCGTGTCCTATTACGACTATTACCAGCCCGAGGCCTATGTGCCGCGCTCTGACACCTACATAGAAAAAGAATCCCAGATCAACGAACAGATCGACCGGATGCGCCACTCGGCCACGCGGGCGTTGCTGGAACGCGATGACGTGATCATCGTTGCTTCGGTCAGCTGCATCTACGGTATCGGTTCGGTCGAAACCTACGGGGCGATGACACAGGATCTGAAGGTCGGTCACGAATACGACCAGCGGCAGGTGATGGCCGATCTGGTGGCCCAGCAATACCGCCGTAACGATCAGGGGTTTCAGCGCGGCTCGTTCCGGGTGCGGGGCGACAGTCTGGAAATCTGGCCCGCCCACCTTGAAGACCGCGCCTGGAAGCTGTCCTTCTTCGGCGAGGAACTGGAACAGGTCACCGAATTCGACCCGCTGACCGGCGAAAAGACCGACACGATGGACCATATCCGGGTCTATGCGAATTCCCACTATGTGACGCCGAAACCGACGATGCAGCAGGCGATCATCGGGATCAAAAAAGAACTGCGGATGCGCCTCGACCAACTGGTCGGCGAAGGCAAGCTGCTCGAGGCGCAGCGGCTGGAACAGCGCACCAATTTCGATCTGGAAATGCTCGAGGCCACCGGCGTCTGCAACGGGATCGAGAACTATTCGCGCTATCTGACCGGCCGCGCACCGGGCGAGCCGCCCCCGACCCTGTTCGAATTTATCCCCGACAACGCCATCGTCTTTGCCGACGAATCCCATGTCAGCGTGCCGCAGATCGGCGGCATGTACCGGGGCGACTATCGGCGCAAGTTCACGCTGGCCGAACACGGGTTCCGCCTGCCGTCCTGCATGGACAACCGGCCTTTGAAGTTCGAGGAATGGGATGCCATGCGCCCGCAATCCGTCTTCGTCTCGGCCACCCCCGCCGCGTGGGAGCTGGACCAGACCGGCGGCGTCTTCACCGAACAGGTGATCCGCCCCACCGGCCTGCTGGACCCGCAGGTCGAAATCCGCCCCGTGTCGATGCAGGTCGACGACCTGCTGGACGAGGTGCGCAAGGTCGCCGCCGATGGCTATCGCACATTGGTCACAACGCTGACCAAACGCATGGCCGAGGATCTGACCGAATACCTGCACGAACAGGGCATCAAGGTGCGCTACATGCATTCCGATATCGACACGCTGGAACGCATCGAGATTCTGCGCGACCTGCGTCTGGGCGCGTTCGACGTGCTGGTCGGCATCAACCTGCTGCGTGAAGGGCTCGACATTCCCGAATGCGGGCTGGTCGCCATTCTGGACGCCGACAAGGAAGGCTTTCTGCGGTCCGAGACCTCGCTGGTTCAGACCATCGGCCGCGCCGCGCGCAACGCCGATGGCCGGGTGATTATGTATGCCGACAAGATCACCGGTTCGATGGAACGCGCGCTGGCCGAAACCGACCGCCGCCGCGCCAAGCAGATGGCCTATAACCTGGAACACGGCATCACGCCCGCGACAGTGAAAAAGAATGTCGAGGATGTTCTGGCCGGGCTGTATGCGGGCGACGTGGACATGAACCGCGTCACCGCCACCATCGACAAACCGATGCATGGCGCCAACCTCGAGGCGCATCTGAACGGGCTGCGCGACCAGATGCGAAAAGCCGCCGAGAACCTGGAGTTTGAAGAGGCCGCCAACATCCGCGATGAAATCAAACGCCTGGAAGCGGTCGATCTGGCCATCGCCGACGACCCTATGGCCCGCCAATGGGCGGTCGAGAAAGCGTCTGAGGATGCAGTGAAATCGCGTGGGCGGTCAACGGCTGGAAGGCCGGGGCAAAGGGGTGGGAATGTGAAGCGGAGAAAACGATAGCTATGCTTAAAAAGTTCATATTGCTTGCGTTCTCGAGCGTCCTTGTGACTTTGCCAAGTGGGCCAGCGATTTCCGAAACTGAAAACCGATCGACCGAACTGGGGCGACCTTTGAGGGTGCTCGCCGAGGGAATGTCCGGTGTGCTCTTAAGGCAAGTCTTGGAATTAAGTGATCTAGGTGAAATTGATTTCAACTATAAATCAGACAAGTTGTCTGACTTCGATATGCTCGTGATTTTTGTGGATGAGTTCGAAGAGGCAGCCGCACTAGGGATAGTCGAGCAACTGGGTTTGGGCGATGAATTTGCGCCTGAAGCTGGTGAAAATCCGTTTATTATCAACGTCTCGATCAAATTTAAAGAAGCCGAAAAACGGTTCTCCATAATTGCGATTGATCGAAGGCAGTTTTATGCAAGAGATATCTCGTGCCATCCACCTTTTCTAAGAGATATTATTTTACAGTTTGACGCCAATGCTGTTGCTGAAAACGAGGCCAGCTATCGGACTGCACCTGATTGCGGCGGCGGTATTTAGTTCGCATGGGATGGGATTTTACCTGATAGAGCGGCTGGATGCCTCCAAAGTGTGAACTGGAAACTCCACCCCACACTCCACCCTTGCAGCCCAGCGCCTCCTCCTCCACGTTTGAAATCACAAATTGTGATTCCAAACGGTTGCCATGACGAACCCCAACGCCCTGCCCAGCGCGCATGAGGTCCAAAACGCCATTCACCGGGTGCGCGGCACCCGCGTGGTGCTGGCCGAAGATGTGGCGAAGGTTCTTTTGTAAAGAGAAGGGCGGGAACCCCCGCCCGAACCGTTACCCCTTATCCCAATGGGCAATCACGTCGTACCCAACCGGCGTCGGCGGGCCTTCCATGAATTCGGCGAAATGGCCCCACAGCTCGGCCACTTTGGGCGCATTCGCGTTCGAGGTCGCCTCGCTTTCGACCACCGAAATCACATAGCCCGAACCATCCTCGTTCATCACATTGGTAAAACTGTGCATGCCGGGCATACCCATGATGTCGGATTTCAATTCATTCATCTTCGCCGTCGCCGCCTCGCGCGTACCGGGCTTCATTTTGTATTGGGTAATTCGTGCAAACATCACTTTCCTCCGTCGTCTGGCAAAATTGCCATGTAACACGGCCGGAACGGCCCCGCCGCGCGTACTCTAGCACGGCAGCCAGAAATCTCGCATTGATACCGGCGATTTGCGCCGATTTTCAACCATACACCGCACTGCATCCGGGCGGCTGTCCCTTCAGGGTTGCAGCCTCGCCCCCAGTGCGGTTGTTTTTGCACCGATGGATGCTTGATCCCAATCAATGTCGAAACGCAAATGCGTCGGCAAAGTGGGTCCCATGCAAACACAGAACCCAACCGGAATTGACGCCTACAAACCCGCCCAGATCGCCGAGCTGGTTGAAACCGCCGGTGTTGCCAAGGCACATCTCACGGTCGGCCAGACGCTGACTCTGGCGATACTCGCGGGCGTGTTCATCGGCTTCGGCGGGGCCGCCTATACTATGGTCATGACCGGCGTTGACCCGGGGTTTGGACCGGCCCGGTTTCTGGGTGGGGTCGTGTTCTCGCTGGGCCTGATCCTTGTGATCGTCGGCGGGGCCGAGCTGTTCACCGGAAACGCCCTGATGACCATAGCGGCGGTGGATCGGAAAATCTCGCCGCGCGCCCTGCTGCGCAACTGGGGCCTCGTGTACCTTGGGAATTTGGTCGGGGCCATCGCACTGGCTCTGGCCTTCGCTGCAACCGGCTTGCTGGACGGGCCCATGGGGGCCACCGCATCAGCAATCGCAAATGGCAAGGCCGACCTCTCTGCCACCCAGGCGTTTGCCCGCGGCGTTCTGTGCAACGCGTTGGTCTGCCTTGCCGTCTGGCTGAGCTTCGCGGCCAGAACAGCGGCGGGCAAGATCATGGCGGTACTCTGGCCCATAGCGGCGTTTGTCCTCTTGGGGCTCGAACATTCGGTCGCCAACATGTACCTGCTGCCGCAGGGCGCGCTTGCCGGTGCCGATTTCGGTTTGGGCGCGGCCATGGGCAACCTGTTCTGGGTCACGATCGGCAATATTGTCGGCGGCGCAGGCGGCGTCGCGCTTGCCTATCGCTTTGCCTATCTGCGCAATACGCCCGGCTGAGCACGCGGTTTATCAGGTTTTGGGCAAGGAGATCCCCACACTCCACCCTTGCACCCCGCCCCACCCTCCTCCACGTTTGAAATCACAAATTGTGATTCCAAACGGCTGCCATGACGAACCCGAAAAACCTGCCCAGCACGCATGAGGTGCAAAGTGCCATTCACAGGGTGCGCGGCACCCGTGTGGTGCTGGCCGAGGATCTGGCGCAGTTCTACGGAAAATCCGTCAGTGCCTTCAATCAGGCCGTCTCGCGAAACACCGACCTGTTCGAAGGCTACCGATTTCAGCTGACCGATGCCGAGGTCGCTGATTTGGAATCACAATTTGTGATCTCAAAACCCAAAGGCCGCGGCGGGCGGCGGGTCAATCCGTGGGTCTATACCGATTACGGCGTGGCCATCGCCTCGGCCCTGTTCAAGGACCCGCGCGCGATCAAGATCACGCGGATGATCACCGAAGCCTTTGTCGATGGCGCGAACGCTCTGGCCGAGGTTCCGCGCAACCTGCCGGAAATCCTGCCCCCCGAACAGGCCCCCACCCCGCTGCTGCCCAATGGCGACCAACTGCGCGAACTGGCCGAAAACATCCTCGATTCCGGCCAGCAGAGCCTTGTCGATTATATCGCCAACCCCACCACCAAGCGCCAACAGGCCGTGGCCGTGATCATGAAGACGCTGGCCGAAACCGCCGGGGAAGAGGTCCGCACTCAACAGGAACGCCTGCGCCTGCGTATCGCCGAACGGCTGGCCACCGGCGATTATGCCAGTGACGACGATCGCAAAGGGTTGTTGGAATTGCTACAGGCGATGAAAGGCTAGCCCCTTCCCGCCCTCCGAAAATCAGGGGCGCACGAACTTGGCGCTTCCCACCGACCGTTCGCGCGGCTTCGGCTGGTCCTGTGCCTGCACGGTGGTCGCGCGTGGCAGCTCCAGCTCGGCATACCCGCAGGCCACCCCGTCACCATCCGGGTCGTTGCGCTCATGATATCCCGGCTGCCCAGCGCGGAACGGACCGATCCCCATGGCCTGTGTCGCATCACACCCCGCCAGCGCGATCAGGTGGATCACCGCCTCGTCCCGCTCATAGCCCGAGGTGCGCAGAAAGACGCCCGTAGCAATCAGCACGGTCGTCAGCGGCAGTAGCAGAACCATGATCAGGATCCGCAGCGGGGACAGCGCCTGCCGCCGCGCCGCCTCGGCGCGCAGATGCCGTTTGGCCGAGCGCGGGTTCAGATCAGGTGCTTCCTGCGAGGGTTTCTTGAACAACATGCCCCGACCCATAAGGGCAATATGTGGCAAAGCCGAGGCAACACAGTTCCACCGGGTTCAAAAAATCTGGCCCGGCCTGAAACCACCGCCCGCACAGGCACAATTTTGCTTACTGCCGATGATGTCCGACCGTTACCGGACCACATGTACCGCGCAAGGGGCGTGGCGTACGATATGGGACGCGGTTGACCCCAGCAGCAGATCCTGCATCCCCGGCCGGTGCGAGGCCACGATGATCAGGTCCGGGTGATGCGCCTCGGCCCAATCCAGAATGGTCCGGCCGGAATGCCCTTCGACCACCACGCCCGTGGCATTCGGCAATTGCGACGCCAGCGTATCAAGCTCTGACTGAATCGCCTTTCGGGCCTCGGACAGATATTCCGCCGGCATGTACGAGATTGCATAATTCGGAATATGCTCAACCACATGCAGCAATGTGACCTGCGCGTCCGGCGTGGCCAGAACCCGGGCCAGTTTCAACGGCCCGGACGTATCTCTTTCAGCATCGAAAGAAATCGGAACGAGAATGTTGTGATACATAGCATGCGCCTCCGTTTTGCAGACTTACTTTGAAACAGACATGCACCGCAGGCTTTGATTCAGGTCAGGTAGAGCCAAATGTCTCTGCAACGTCATACATGACCGGCTCAAAGCTCTTGCACAGCTCGTTGATCTTGCGGTTGCGGTCGCGCATCTCGGGGGTCCGCAGCATGGCCAGGAAATCCTCGCGACGTTGCCATTGCGAATAGTTGGCAATCCGGGTTTGCGCATCATTCACATGAAGCCCCGCAGAAACAAAGCCGGGCTGCTTTGAGATGAACTCGGAATAGGCGTCGGTCAGCGCTTCCAAAAGGTCCTGACAGGTGCCGGGCGTCATTTCAAACGTGGTGATAACTGTCTGAACACTGGCGTTTTTGGCGATTTTCGGCATCGGGATTCTCCATTTCTTTACCCAAGCCTAGCACATCAGATTGAAACGTCGCCTATTTCCTTGCCGATGCGCCAATCGGCGCTTTTCTGCGCCCGTTTGTCAGGCGGCTGGCCACCCCGGAATGGGCGGCCAGCCGCTGTTTCAACGCTCCATTCGCATCGTGACCGAGACTTCGCCTTTCAGGTGATCCGGCCAGCGCAGAATAAGGCTGTCGCCACTGACCCCCTGTTCGGTCAGAACATGAGGGGCCGAATAGACAAGGTTGTTGAACACCCCGGTCAGCGACCCGATGGCAGTGACCCCGTCGCAGCCGCGCGCCTTGCCGCCAAATGGCAATTCGCCGTTTGCCGAAACAGTCCAGACATTCGCGACCGAGTTCTGCTGGCTGCGGATGCGCAGCGGGTTCGAGGATCTCTTGCCAATCCCGTGATAGGTATTGTTCTCGTAGGTCACGTTCGAATGCCTGTTATTGTCCAGATCGGCAAAAGACGTATCGACCCGTTCCGCCCGCTCAATCGAACCGCTGGTGGCGCGGAACTTGTTGCCGGTCACCGTCACGCCATTCAGGTAATGACCAGCACCATAGGGGCGGATGATAATATAGCTGAACCAGGCCGGTGCATCGCTCGAGAAAAAGATATTGTCCGTGATGCTCATCGAACTGAACGAAAACCCGCTGGTATAGGTGGGCGCCGCATCCCGTTCATTGGTCCATTCGATAAAGCAGTTGTCGACATAGTTCTCGGCAATGGTCGAGGTGTTGTAGGTGCCGATCATGATCAACCCTGCGGTACGGACCCCCTGCGGGATGCCGTCGCCCTGAAAGAAATGGTTGCCCAGAACCAAATTGGTGCCACCGCCCAGAACGGCAAAATGCTTGAACCGCACCGCCTGATTGTGACGCAGCTTCACATCGTTCGAGTTGGTGTTCAGCCCGATGGAGTTCCGGTCCGTCACGTCGAGCGCTTCTTCTGAGGACAAGAACTGGCAATTGTCGATCAGCAGCCCCTTGCACCCCGTCGCGGTCGAGGTCAGACCCCGATCCTTCGGGCGACTGATAAAACAGTCTTTCAACGAAAACGTACTGCCCGAGGCCGCCAGACGAATACCGCTGCACCGGCTGTTGCACTGAAACTCGATCTGTTCCATGCCGAATTTCCGCAACGTATCGAAACCGCTGAAATCCAGCAGGTATTTGAACGACTGAAAGGTAAAGGTCTGGGTACCGGCGGCGTCATAGATGGGCGCGCTCAGGGTTATCTCACCGGCGCCTATGTTCTTCGAGCGCACGTAAACCTCACGCCCGACACCACTGCCCTCAACCAGCGATCCTACCGGAATATTGGCCACATTGGCGACATTGGTCAGGCGTGTCTTGTCCAAGGGGTCATAAGTAGCGACAGAGGTGAAGGTTTCGGTGTCCCAGGCGGTACCGCTTTTGACATCGAACTGCCCGTTGCGGATCACGCGGCGCGTGGAAAAGCCGCTTTGCTTGTTGGGAACCGCAGCGGCCATGTCGATCGGCGCGGAAACGGAAATCTTGCGTCCGCCAAGATCCAGCGAGTCATGATCCGAATTGTTCAGCAGAGCCTGAAACGCCTTCTTGAAGGCCAGCTCCTCATCTCCGAACGCCTCGATATATGCGGGCAGATGGAAATCCTTGGTCAGCAACAGCATCTTGTCATCCGGCATGGTGACGGTGCCTTCGAATTCAATCTCCGCATCGATGCTGGTGTTTTCCGCAAGGTGATAGATGCCTTGCGGAACAAAGACCCGGCGGCCACCGGCCGCCTGATCCGCCGCCTCAAACGCAACCGAGTCATCCGTCACACCGTCACCAACGGCACCAAAGTCGCGCACATCGACCAGGCTGATCATCTCGCGCAGAAAGAACCCGGTGACATCGGTGATCTCAAGATCATCGACACGCACCAGCGCGCCGTTGGCCCCTTCGATATCCAGGCCGAAATGCCCGTAAAGGGCGGCAAGCCCCCAGGGCATGTCCACGCCCGGGCGCTGGCCAGTGCCGACAATCGCGGTGATCTCGTGAACGGTGCCATAGCCCGACAGCTGGGTGGCCGGCCCCTGTTCCACAACACCGGCCACATGCACATCACCCGCGCCACCGGCCCAGGCTGCAATGCGCACCGACGGCAACGGGCCGCTGATCGCCTTGACCCGGGCTTTGATCTGCAAATAGCAACCGGGCAGGATCGGCGTCTGCCCCATGTAACGCAATTGCTGGGTTGTGTTGACCTTCAGGATCTCAAGACAACCGGCAAAATCCGCATCCGCCGGAACAAATACCCCGGTGCCGGACCCGCCATATGTGGGCGACCCGGGCGTTCCGTCCCCCGCAGACCAGACGGTCAGACCATTCGCGAATTGAGGCGGCATGAACACGATGCCGTCGGTGATTGCCTTGTTCATTGAAAACCCTTTCCCAATCGCGCCGCGCAAATCCGGCGACGCGTTCAAACCCCGTGTTCAGGTCCGCCCCGAACGCGACAGTCTGGATATCGAAAAGGAATTAACCACGGTTCATCTCACCGTGACGGTGGTGTTGCCTCAGGCCGCAGGGTCAGCCGCACCCAACAGTTGCACCCCGTTGATCTTCCAGCCTTCCGTCAGCGGGATCATCTGATAGTCCAGAAGATGCACCCGCCCGTTACCGTCCGTAATCATCACCTTCTGCCACAGCGCGCCGTCAACCTCGCGCAGTTCCAGAAAACGCACATCGGCAGGACGCCAGACCATGGGATAGCCATTGCGCACCATCGCGCCGAAATTGTCGGGGTTTCGGAACAGACGCTGGATGTTGGGGCTGGCAAAGGTGAAGGCGGTCGCAAAGTCATCCGCCCGGAAGGCCTGTATCTGCGCCGCGATATTGGCCTCGATCTCGGCACTCTGCGCAAATACGCCCGAAGCCAGCCCGGCGCTCAGGGACAATGCAAGCAGTAGTCGACGCATGGGGCCACCTCCTGTTCCAAGGATAGCCCCATGCCGGTTCAGGTCAAATCAGACCAGCTCTCCGGCCAGTGCCTTGTCGATCAGCGCGATGGTCTCGGGCACGCCGTAAAGCGCGATAAAGCCCCCGAAACGCGGCCCTTGCGAGGCCCCCAGCAGCACCTCATAAAGCGCCGAGAACCACCCTTTCATCGGATCAAACCGCTCGCGGCCGATGGCATAGACCACCGATTGCAACGCTTCATCCTCGGTCGGGCCATCATAGGCCTCAAGCGCCGCTTTCAGAGCTTCCAGCGCCTCGCGCTCCTGATCCGTCGGCGCGCGATGCTTGCGCGTCGGCTTGACGAAATCGTTGAAGTACCGCACGGCGAAACCGGCTGCCTTGTCCAGATCGGGGTGGCTCTCTGCCGTTGCCTCGGGCGCATAGCGGCGGATAAAGCCCCACAGCGCCTCCTTGTCTTCGGCACCGGAAACCGATGCCAAATTCAGCAGCATTGCAAAGGGTACGATCAGGGTCGATTCCGGCACGTCGCCGCCGTGGATATGCCAGACCGGGTTGTTCAACTGCGCCTTCAGGTCCTGCCCCGGATAGGCGCGCAGCTGCTGATGATACTCATCATAGGCTTTCGGGATCACGTCGAAATGCATCCGCTTGGCCGTCTTGGGCTTTTGGTACATGAAATAAGCCAGCGACTCGGTCGGCGCATAGGTCAGCCATTCGTCAATCGAGACACCATTGCCCGACGATTTCGAAATCTTCTGTCCGTTCTCGTCCAGAAACAGCTCATAGCTGAAATGCTCGGGCGCGCGGCCACCCAAGGCCCGGCAGATCCCGTCATAGATCTTTTCGTTGGTCGCGTGTTCCTTGCCGTACATCTCGAAATCAACACCCAGTGCCGCCCAGCGCGCCCCGAAATCCGGCTTCCATTGCAGCTTCACGTTGCCGCCGGTGACGGGAACGGTCCATTCCTTACCGTCTTCATCATCGAAGGTGACGGTATAGGTCTCGGCGCAGACCTTTTTCATCGGCACATACAGAACCCGCCCGGTTTCCGGGTGGATCGGCAGGAAGATCGAATAGGTCTGCTGGCGTTCTTCCCGCAGGCTTTTCAGCATGATGGCCATCACGTCGTCATATTTCTCGACGGCACGCTTCAGGATCTCGTCGAACTGGCCTGAGCGATAAAAGTCGCGCGCCGAATAGAACTCGTATTCGAACCCAAAGGTATCAAGGAACCGGCGCAGCATCGCGTTGTTGTGCTCGCCAAAGCTGTCATACTCGCCAAACGGATCAGGAACCGAGGTCAGCGGGCGCTGCAAATGCTCTTCCAACGCCTCGGGGTTCGGCACGTTGCTGGGAACCTTGCGCATCCCGTCCAGATCGTCCGAAAAACAGATCAGCTTGGTCGGGATATCCGACAGCGCCTCAAAGGCGCGCTTGACCATCGTGGTCCGCGCCACCTCGCCGAACGTGCCGATATGCGGCAGGCCCGACGGGCCGTATCCGGTTTCAAACAGCACATACCCCTTTTCCGGAGAACCTTTCTGATAGCGTTTGAGCAACCGGCGCGCCTCTTCAAAGGGCCAGGCCTTGGACGACATCGCGGTTTCGCGCAGTTCAGACATTTCAATGTGCTCCATTGGGGAAACGGTCGCGGCTGCACCACGCAACCCGACCGGCCCCTCCTATTGTGCCAGTGCAGCATGAGTCAATAAAGCACCAGTGTTTTCACCGCCCGGAACCCTGGAAAACCGCCTTGTCACGGGGTTTTGCCGCTAATTGACTGTTCTGCCCGCCCTCAGCCTCTGGTCCACGCCCCCTGCGGCCACCATCCCGCACCGGTTTTTCCATCCGCAGGCCTTACTCCAGCCACACTCATGGGGTGGGTTTGGCGCGCGAAACATAAAAGACACGGGCGACAGGCTTTGACCTGATCCGGATATTTCGCGTGTTTGCACTGCGGTGCTACGATGGAAAGACGCCGGGAAACCTCCCCGGACCAAAGGAAACGAGATGCGACGCGAAACCACCAACCTGATCCGCTTTGTGCTCGAGGATATCGTCCCGCCGATCCTGCGCGACAGCGCCGCCTTTCACTGGCTTGCGCGCCGTGTCTGGGGGGAACACATTACCCGGCTGGCGGCGTTCCGCGAACGCGCGCCTTTTCTGACGGACGAAGAATACGAAACGCTCTACCGGGAACACCCGCGCGTGCATGACGGAACGGACAATTCCGACGCCTGCATCGACCGGATCGCCAGCGACATTGTTGGCGACAGCATCTGCGATGTCGGCTGCGGCACCGGGGCCCTGCTTCAACGCATCCGCGCTCTGCGCCCGGACATCACGGCCATGACCGGTGTCGATTTCGTTGTCGATGACGCCGAAGCCATCGAAAACATCAAATATGTTGCCGCCCGGATCGAGGACCTGCCTTTTGAGGACAACAGTTTCGACACGGTCATCTGCACCCATGTGATCGAACATCTTCTGGATTACCGCCGCGCCATCGCTGAATTGCGCCGGGTCGCGCGCAAGCGGGTCATCATCGTGGTCCCGCGCGAACGGGAATATCGCTACAGCTTCAACCCGCATTTCAATTTCTTTCCCTACACCCACAGCTTTCTGCGCGCCGTGCATCCCAGCCCCAGGTTTCACACCTGCGAGGATATCGGGCGTGACATCTATTACTGCGAGGATCGCCCGGCCGAAGAACGCACCGAAAAGCCCCTCAAGGATCAGGCTGCATGAGCGCAACCGCACCCACAGCGCTGATCTGGACCGGGCTGCTTCTCACACCTGTCATGATTTCGGTCGGACAGGTGCTGTTCAAACTTGCCGGCGGGCGAATCGACGGCCGCACCGCGACCGGGGCGATGGGGGTGTTGCATACCCTGCTCGATCCTTTCTTGCTCGTCGCTCTGGCGATTTACGGCACAGCAACGATACTCTGGATTTACGTCCTCAGGCATGTGCCGCTGTCGCAGGCCTATCCGTTTATGGCGCTCAGCTTCGTACTGGTCCCCCTCGCCTCGTGGCTGTTCTTCGGGGAAACGCTGGGGCTGCGCTATTGGATCGGGGCGGGCCTTTTGCTCGGCGGTATGGCGATTATGAACACCTGACCGGTTCAACCTGCCGCACAATGCGGATAAAACAAGATGTTGAACCTGCCCTGCCCCCCTTCTATCCTGCGCCATTGACGAACCCCAAGCAGGATGCCCCGAATGACCGAGCAAGTTCCCCACCCGATGTCCCCACAGGATTGCCTTGTGGCGATCATGGTTGCGATCTCGGCCTCCGACGAAACCATCCGAACCGCCGAGCTGGTAAAGATCGAGGTCGCCGTGAACATGTTGCCGGTTTTCGCCGGGTACGACATCGACCGGATGCGCCACGTGTCGCAGGTCGTGTTTGACCTGTTCGAACAGGAAGACGGGCTGGATGCGCTGTTTGGCCTGATCCGGGACAACCTGCCCGAACGCCTGAACGAAACGGCCTATGCTCTGGCCTGTGACGTCGCCGCCGCTGACGGAACGCTGGCCGAATCCGAACTGCGCCTGCTGGAAGAAATCCGGTACGAGCTGAACATCGACCGCCTGCACGCGGCCGCGATCGAGCGCGGGGCTAGGGCGCGCCACACCGTCTGACGCCCGCTGCTTCAGGCCGGTTTCAGGTTTCAGCTTCCGTAAAGTGATCCCCAGCGCTCCAGCAAGGCGCGCTGCAATTTCCGTGATCTGCTGTTCCAGCTGCGTGCGCCATCCGGGCGCTCACGCTGCGCGCGTGGGATCGTTGCGCGATGGTCCACGTCGGCGGTGAATATCGCGAATGCCAGATCGACCCCGTCCGCAGTTGTCAGGAAACCGCCCAACCCGGATACAAAGTTCAATGTCCCTGTCTTGGCATCAACCTTGATTGGGTGGTTCTTGACGGGCCGCCCGTCCCGGTCGGTCAGTGCAAAAGGTTTCATCAGGGGTCGCAACATCCCCGATTTCTGTGTTGCAACAAGGGCCGCAACCAAATCCGCCGGCACCATGCGCGAGGCATCGCTCAGACCAGAATGATCGACCATGGCGATCCCGGTCACGCCGAAACGACTGGCCGCCCACCGGTTCATCTCGGCCGCTGATTCCGCCAGGGTGTGCGGGTCAACACCGCGCGCCCTGGTTGCGGCCAGCCCGACCATCTCGGCCGTCAGGTTGGTCGAGTATTTCAGCATCCCGCGCAGGATATGATCCAATCTGTCGCTGCGATGCACAACAAGATCGACACCCTGCACGCTCTGGCGTGTCACCTGAACACGCTTCAAAACGATTCCGTTCGACCGCGCCAATGTGCGAAACACATCGCCCGCGTACAAAGCGGGTTTGCGCACCGGCAACCAGCGGGCCCCGCCATTGCCCAGCGCACCCTTGGCCACGGTCCAGCGATCCTGCCGCGCGCTTGCCTGATAGGTATAGATCGGCAGGCTGCGATCCTCGACCCGCATGGCCGAGACATCCACCGCAGGCACATAACGCGCGCTGCGGGCATCCATGGTTATGTCATAGCCACTCCCTGCGCGTTTCCATTCGAAATGGACACGATTGAAGTTCAGGGAAATGCCGCTGACGGCCGGGCTAAAGCCCACATGATCCGGCTGCCCGGGATCGATGCTGAACACATAAGGCAACGCCCCGTCATAAACCTTGAACGCGCCGCGCACTTCGATAATCCCGGCCTCGCGCAAATTGGCCGCCATCGCGGCCAGCGCATCCGTATCCAGCAGCGGGTCGCCGCCCCCAACCAGAATCAAATCGCCGTGCAGAACGCCCTTCTCGATCCGGCCATCCGCCACCAGCCGAGTCTCGAACCGGTGTTCCGGCCCCAGAACATCCAGCGCATAAAGCGCGGTCATTGCCTTTCCAACGCTGGCCGGGGGCAGACTTGCGCCGTCACCAAACACTTCCAGTTGCGCCCCGGTCGCCACATCCGCAACCGCAAACACAACCTCGCCCTTCAGGCCTGCTGCGGCCACCAATCGCTCGGCACCGCTTAAAATGACCCCGCGCGCCTGCGGCCTAAGCGATACAAGCGGCGCCTGCGCAAGGCCCGCTGCCGGGATCAGGGACGCCCCTAATCCCCCCAGAAATAAACGACGTGAAAAACGACCAGCCATAGCCGAATTAAAATCCCACAGATCAAAAGCACACAACCACCGTGTTAGATTATGCGCCCGTTGGGGCTATTCCGGCAACACTTCTGCGCCCCATTCGCCGCGTGTCCGGAGTTCGGTCGAACTGACATCGATCATCGGCACGTTCACGAAACACCAGGCCGGAGCCTGCGCCTGCCCCAAAAGGTGCCGCGCCTGCCCGTCGATCCGGTACTTCGCATAAACCCGCGCCGCAGACGACATCCGGGCCGAGATCCGCTCGCCCGGCCGCGCCACCACGCCCACCGGCACAGTGTCCATGATCAGCCGCCAGTCTTTCCAGCGATGAAACTGCGCCAGATTATCCGCGCCCATCAGCCAGACAAACCGCACCTGCGGGTAAAGCCGCCTGAGCGCTGTCAACGTGTCCGCCGTCGCCCGCGTGCCGACCAGCGCCTCGATATCCGTCACATCCACCTTCGGATGCTGCATCACCTGCCGCGCCGCCACCATCCGCCGCGCAATCGGCGCAGGCCCCCGCTCTTTCAACGGATTGCCGGGTGACACCAGCCACCACACCCGATCCAGCCCAAAGGCCTTCATCGCCTCACGCGTTACATGCACATGGCCCCGATGCGGCGGATCGAATGACCCGCCGAACAGCCCAACGACCTGCCCGGGCCGCGCGTATGGGATGTCGTATCGCTCCATACCCTGCTGATGTTCAGAACCGGGCCGCGTTGTCAATCAATCGGTTGCACGGCGTCGCCCAGCGCAACCCGCCCCGGCCTGACAACTTCGGCACACCATCCCCCATGCCCCCGCACGGCAGAATAGCCGCCCTTGCCCAGCGCCTCTTCCATCCGGCTGCACGGCGCGCAGATCACGGTAAAGCGCAAAACAGCCTCGCCCACCTGCACCACGCGCCCCTTGAGCGCGGCAAGATTGATCCCCGAAACCACCAGATTGCGCCGCAGGGTTTCCGGGGCCACGGGTCCCCGCCCCAGATAAGACCCAATCGCCGCCAGATGCTCCTGCTGGATCAAAGAAACCGCCCGCTTGCCCGCATGGCCCCGGTCGCCTTCCAGCCCATCGGCCGAGACCACCGCCTCCCTCACCACCTCCACCCCAACCCGCCGCTCGGGCCGGACGCCTATCCATTCGACACGTCCTGGCTGCGCCCAGCCTGATATCAGTTCCGCCAGTTCCACTACTTCATGCCCCTCATACAGCCCGGCAAACCTAGCCCATGCAGATACGGGACGAAATTCACAAAACCACCAGCTTGCCCCGCCCGCCCGGCTCGGATATCCAGCGTTTCAACCTAATTTTCCGACCCAGAGGACGCGACATGGCCGCCTATCAATATGTCTACCACATGCAGGGTGTCTCAAAGACCTATCCCGGTGGCAAGAAGTGCTTTGAAAACATCCACCTCAGCTTTTTGCCCGGCGTGAAAATCGGTGTTGTCGGCGTCAACGGCGCGGGTAAATCGACGCTGATGAAGATCATGGCCGGCCTCGATACCGATTTCACCGGCGAGGCCTGGGCTGCCGAGGGCGCCAAGGTCGGTTACCTGCCGCAGGAACCGCAGCTGGATGAATCGCTCACCGTCCGCGAAAACGTGATGCTGGGCGTCGCGGCGAAAAAGGCCAAGGTCGATCGCTTCAACGAGATTGCCATGGAGATCGCCGAGAATTACTCGGACGAGCTGATGGAGGAAATGACCACCCTGCAGGACGCGATCGACGCCGAGAACCTCTGGGACCTCGACAGCCAGATCGACGTGTCGATGGAGGCACTGCGCTGCCCGCCGGACGATGCCAACATCGCCAACCTCTCGGGCGGTGAGAAACGCCGCGTGGCGCTCTGCAAGCTGCTGCTGGAAGCGCCCGACATGCTGCTCCTGGACGAACCGACCAACCACCTGGACGCCGAAACCATCGCATGGCTGCAACAGCACCTGATCGACTACAAGGGCACCATCCTGATCGTCACCCACGACCGTTACTTCCTGGATGACATCACCGGCTGGATCCTCGAACTCGACCGCGGCCGCGGCATTCCGTACGAGGGCAACTATTCCGCATGGCTGGAACAAAAGGCCAAACGGCTGGAGCAGGAAGCCCGCGAAGACAAGTCCAAGCAGAAGACCCTGCAGCGCGAGCTGGAATGGATGCGTCAGGGCCAGAAGGCCCGTCAGGCCAAATCCAAGGCCCGGATCAACGCCTATAACGAGCTGGCCGAACAGTCCGAACGTGAAAAGCTGACCCGCGCCCAGATCGTCATCCCCAACGGCCAGCGCCTTGGTGGCAAGGTGATCGAGGTCGAGGGCCTGTCGAAACACATGGGCGACAAGCAACTGATCGAAGGGCTGGACTTCGCCCTGCCCCCCGGCGGCATTGTCGGCGTCATCGGCCCCAACGGCGCGGGTAAATCGACCCTGTTCAAAATGCTTACCGGTCAGGAACAGCCCGACAGCGGCACCATCACGCTGGGCGACACGGTCGAGCTGTCTTATGTCGACCAGTCCCGCGACGACCTCAAAGACAACGACACCGTGTGGGAGGCGATCACCGGCGGCGCCGAAATCATCCAACTGGGCGACGCGCAGGTTAATTCCCGCGCCTATTGCTCGTCCTTCAACTTCAAGGGCGGCGACCAGCAGAAAAAGGTCTCGCTGCTATCCGGCGGTGAGCGCAACCGCGTCCACATGGCCCGCCTGCTGAAAGAGGGCGGCAACGTCCTGCTGCTTGACGAACCCACCAACGACCTCGACGTCGAAACCCTGCGCGCACTGGAAGACGCGCTGGTCGATTTCGCCGGCTGCGCCGTCGTCATCTCACACGATCGCTTCTTCCTCGACCGGATTTGCACGCATATTCTGGCCTTCGAAGGCGACGCGCATGTGGAGTGGTTCGAGGGCAACTTCGAGGATTACGAAGAGGACAAAAAACGGCGGTTGGGACCGGACGCACTGGAGCCCAAGCGGTTGAAGCATAAGAAGTTTGCGAGGTGAGGCTGGGTGGCGGCTGTATTGCTAGAAAAGCAGAATTGGGGATGCTTTCTTAATGATTAAGTTAGCGACGCGCAGCGCTCAGATTTCTGCTTTCCTGGTTTGCGGCGCAAGTAGCGCATTGGCTGACACGCCAATGAAGGTTGCCACCTTTGCCGCGCCAGCGGATTTCACTCATTTCTTGCATAAGCACGATGGTGGGCAGGGAAAATTCGATTTCACAGACAAATGGGTGGATCCAGAAAAGTCTGATGTGATTATGGTTTTCATAGAAAATCGGGAAGATATCGATTTTGTTCCGGCAAAACTCTACATTTCATTCCAAACTGTTTTGTCGATGTTTGATGCACATTTTTATGAAATACCAAGCCGTGTCTATGGCGATACATTAAATTCTGACGTTTACATTGTGTCCGTTTCAAGATTGCAAAACAAGTTGGTAGAAGACGGATTTTCGACAGAGCAGGCTCAAAAGGGTGCATTTATTTCGTGCTTTGCAGCCGGCTTGGTTGAGGATTTTTATCGCCAAGGAAATCTAAATGCGAACCATCGCAGAATTGGAGACACATGTGTGGAATACCTAGAAAACAAGTAAGCGTAAGTTGAGTTCTCGCTCCCTTTACGCCAACTGGTAGGCCGGGCTTCAGCCCGCCACCCCTCGAAACACCCACACCTTTACCAACATCCGCCGATGAATGGCCTCAAAACCCTTCAATCGCTCTGAGGGGAATGGTGAATGCCGGGCTGAAGCCCGGCCTACGGGGGGTGTTCTTTGTGTCACGGTTCTCCGAACGCGCCGCCCGTCACACCGCCGCTCCATTCCGGATCAACCCGGCCCGCACGGATATCGCGATGGATCGACGAATACGGCCAATCGGTCGGGCGGGCCACCAACCCGTGCTTGACCGGGTTCCCCCAACAATACGCCATATGATTACGATAATCCCGTTCGTCCCGAATGGTATGCTCCCAAAACCGACGCTGCCAAACCGCCCCTTCGCGTTTGTTGGCCCGTAGGCCGGGCTTCAGCCCGGCATATCTGCCGGATGTGACGACGGGTAGGTGCGTGAGTTCGGGTGCCGGGCTGAAGCCCGGCCTACGGTTTGCCTTGTTCACGCCCATGGTGAACCGCGCCTTGATCGCACCCCACCGTGTGGAATAATCCGCATCGCCCGGCGGCAAGGTCCACACCGCGTGCAGATGATCGGGCAACACCACAAACGCATCGCACCAAAACGGACGCTCCCGCTGCGCTTCGGCAAAAGCCGCGCGCAGATGTGCGACCTCGCGGATCAACAGGTCCGATGACCGGTCGGCCAGCGACACCGTAAAGAAATATCTGACTCCGGGAATGCGGACGCGGCGATAATCACTCATGCGCGCAAGGTGGCGCAGGTATGACTACCAAGTGGTTAACACGCACCTTTTCAGGCAACCATCGCAGGTCGGCAGGCCCACCAACCTCCGGCGTCACATATCACAGCATTCAAGGATGATTGCAGGTGCAGCGCTTACCCGAACCGGTTGCCGCGCAGCCGTCCGACACCGAACAGCCCTGTCAGCGCCCCAACCAGCAGCAGCCAACTGGCCGGAAGCGGCACGGCCGAGACGTTCACGTCCACCGGCGTTTCTTCGGACCCTGGCTCATTGCACCACAGCTCGCAGAATTCGGGCCCGGAGTCGTCCACGACCTCTGTCCGTTCAGCCAAAACCTCCGGCCAATGCTTCGGCCTTCCACGTTCAGCCAAACGAGGACGTCTTTCCTTACGGCGCGGCTTCTCTTTCGCGAAGACTGGCGCCTTCAACTCGCGTTCGAACTCAAAAGTGTTGAAAAATCTGACACCGCCTTCACGCGCGCCCGGCGTCGAACCCTCTGTTCCATATGGAACAGTCAGGGCCTGCGCGGCTCCGGCCCAGCACAACAAGGTTATCGTACAGACAACTTTCATATCCGCCCCCACGGCTGCCTGAAAGTATAGCACCGGATCGCAGATTTTCCAAACATAGTGATTAATGAATAATAACCGTCAGTTGTGAGAAGACCCCCCGCTCAATGGGTCAGAACAACACTGGTTCTGAACACGTGCCTGCAACGAAAAAGTGTCACTCTCCCGCGCAGGCGTGGCCCGTGGTGACCGCTCCGCATGGCTGACCAGGAAAGTGTGGGTCCGGGTTTTTCACCGCCGTCGCGCGTATCAACAGACAGGGTGGTCAGAGCGCCCGTGACGCTGTTAATCACCGCCAAATCCGCCTGAAACCCATCAGCGGATTCTTGTACAAATTGGGCTTTCTGCCTTCTGGCCCCTGTACAATCCGTACAAACCACTCTTGCCACAGGCTTACCTCAATGCCATATGCAAGGTGCTAACGTTTTTCTATTTCGACCTACTGTCTCCTTCTACGGCGCTCAGTCTATCGATCCAGACCTACGACGCCAGGCTGCCGCAACTCCGTGGGCAGCACCAAACAGGAGACACGGATATGCCAGCAGGCACCGTAAAATGGTTCAACACCACTAAAGGCTACGGCTTTATCGCGCCCGAAGATGGCGGCAAGGACATCTTCGTCCACATCTCGTCCGTCGAACGCTCGGGCCTGACCGGTTTGGCCGACAACCAGAAAGTCACGTACGAACTGCGTTCGGGTCGTGACGGCCGCGAGAGCGCCGACAACATCCAGCTTGCATAAGCTCTTGAAAGGGTGAGGGAAACCCCTCACCCTTTTGTTCAACCGCTGCCGTTTCAGGTGGCCGATTGATCACATCACGGATGCGTGATGCTTGCCCCAGAATTGACCAAATAACATATCATGATGAAACTGGTTCTTGGGTTTCATTGGTCAATTGATGAGGGTTTCGATGTTTACACGCCGAGTTTTTCTGGCCGGAACAGCAGCCACGCTGCTGCCGGGCATCGCCAGCGCCAAGAAAGCGGTCGAGTATGATCCGACACCGCAATTCGTGCGCATCAAAAAGCAGTTCCTGCCCGGGCAGCTGCTGGTCGCCCCCCGTTCATTCTATCTTTACTATGTCACCGAACCACGCAAAGCGATCCGCTATGGCTGCGGCGTCGGCAAGGCAGGTCTGGAATTCACCGGCACCGCTACCATCGATGTGAAGAAGGAATGGCCGACCTGGCGCCCGACCCAAGAGATGATCCAACGCGATCCGGTCGCCTACGCTAAATTCAAGGACAATGACTATGTCCAGCCGGGAGGTGGGGATAACCCCCTCGGCGCACGCGCGATGTATTTGTTCCAGAACGGTGTCGATACCTATTTCCGAATCCACGGCACGACACAGCCACAAACCATAGGCAGGGCGGTGTCAAACGGGTGCATTCGGATGCTGAATGAACATGTCATCGATCTGTATAACCGGGTCCCCATCGGAACGGTTGTTACGGTCGTCTGATCGCTATCACAGGGATGGCTAACCTTCCCCGCCCGCCTGCGTCACGAGTTGCAGCACGGTCGGACCCATTGCGTCGACGATTTTCGCCACCCCTGCCGCATTTGGATGAATGCCGTCCGATTGCATGAAGTGCGATACGGTCGCGGGGTCGCCCTCCGCTGCAAGCCCCTCGAAGAAACTGCTGAAAAACAGGGCTTCAAACTCCTGCGCCAGTGCGGGGTACATGCCATCGAATGCCCGCTTGTATTCAGCGCCGTAGTTGCCCGGCGCCTGCAATCCGATCAACAAGACAGGAACCTTTGTATCGCGTGCAACCTGAAGTATCTTGCGCAGATTGGCTTGCGAAACTGCAGGATCGATCCCGCGCAACACGTCATTCCCGCCTAAGGCAACGATCAGTCCGTCCACATCGGGTGTCAGGGTCCATTCTACCCGCGCAGCGCCACCCGCCGTTGTATCGCCCGAAACGCCTGCGTTGATAACGCGAACATCTTCGCCCTTCGCCTGCAACCAACGGTCAAGCTGGGGAACAAACCCGTTCTCCTCCACCAGCCCGTAGCCTTGCGTCAGCGAGTCCCCAAGGGCTGCGATCACCACCTGATCGGCTGTGGCCGCAAAACCGCAGAACACAAATGGACTTGCCATCAAAACCTTGCGCAATACGGTGATCACTCCATATCCCAAAAACCGCTCCTTTATCGGGAAGACCCATGACGCCTGCTGTTCTCGCTCTTCAGAATGCCGCTTTATCGCTGGATGGCAATGCCGGGCGGGTCGATATTTTGCATGACATCACGTTGACCGTGAACAGGGGGGAAACGCTGGGGCTGATCGGGCCATCGGGGTCGGGAAAATCGTCGCTGTTGATGCTGATGGGTGGGTTGGAACAGGCAACAAGTGGTCAAATCTTGGCCTTGGATCAGAATTTGACAAGCATGGACGAGGACGCCCTGGCGCGGTTTCGGCGCGACAACATGGGCGTCGTGTTTCAGAATTTCCACCTGATCCCAACGATGACCGCGTTGGAGAACGTGGCGACACCGCTGGAACTGGCAGGGCACAAAGATGCGTTTCACCGGGCTGAGACTGAACTGAATGCCGTGGGGTTATCCCATCGTCGCGATCATTACCCGGCGCAGTTGTCGGGCGGCGAGCAGCAACGAGTTGCCCTGGCGCGTGCATCGGCACCACGCCCCAAGATCTTGCTGGCGGACGAACCAACCGGGAATCTGGACGAGACAAACGGTGCCGCGATTGTTGATTTGCTGTTCGGGCTTCGGCGCAAATATGATGCGACGCTGGTTCTTGTAACGCACAGCCGTTCACTGGCTGAACGATGTGACCGGGTGATCAGGCTGCGCGACGGCAGGATTGCCGAAATGACCCGGCAGGAGGCCGCAGAATGAGCCTTCGGCTGGCCGCGCGGCTGGCCCGTCGAGAGTTGCGCGGGGGCCTGCGCGGCTTTCGCATCTTTCTGGCCTGTCTGGCCTTGGGCGTCGCAGCCATCGCAGCCGTCGGATCGGTGAGTCAGGCGATTCAGACCGGGCTGACCCGTGAAGGCGCATCCCTGCTGGGCGGCGATGCCGAGCTTGAGTTCACCTATCGTTTTGCTACTGAGGCCGAGCGCCTCTGGATGCAGCAGTCATCCGAACAGGTGTCAGAAATTGTCGATTTCCGCTCGATGGCGGTTGTGCCCCGCGACGCCGGGCCGGAACGTGCGCTGACCCAGGTCAAATCTGTGGATAAGGCTTACCCGCTCATCGGATCGGTCAAACTGGAGCCGGGCATCACGCTGGACGACGCCCTGAATGGCAGGTCCGGATTACCCGGTGCCATTATGGAACCCGTTCTGATAGACCGGCTTGGTTTGTCGGTCGGTGATCACTTCGCGCTTGGCACGCAAGAGTTCATTCTGATGGCCGCACTTCGGAATGAACCCGACAGCGCCGCGGCTGGTTTTGCCTTGGGGCCACGTACAATGGTGCGTACCGAAGCGTTGCAGGCATCTGGCCTGCTGGAGCCCGGAACGCTTTTTTCGACCAGGTACCGGCTGACCTTGCCCCAAGACGCGAACCTGTCGGAGGTGTCCGCAAGAGCCAGCGCGGCGCTTGAAGGCTCGGGGATGCGCTGGAGCGATGCGCGCAACGGCGCGCCGGGCATATCGGAATTCGTCAACCGCCTGAGTGCCTTTCTGGTCCTTGTCGGGTTGTCGGGGCTTGCCGTCGGTGGCATCGGTGTGTCCGCCGCCGTGCGGGCCTATCTGAGCCAGAAAACGGAAACCATTGCGACATTGCGGACATTGGGGGCGGATCGCGCTACCATTTTTCAAACTTACCTGATTCAAATCGGAGTGCTTTCCCTGACCGGCATTGTAATTGGGCTGGTGCTGGGCGGGGTGGCTCCGCTTTTGCTGGCACCGCTGCTGGAATACCGGTTGCCGGTTCCGGCGGTGTTCTCGCTCTATCCGCGACCGCTGATCGAGGCCGCACTTTATGGCTTGCTGACAGCGTTTCTGTTCACGCTCTGGCCGCTGGCCAGAACCGAAGATGTGCGCGCCGCAACTCTGTTTCGCGATGCGCTGACCGCAGCTCGTCCCATCCCACGCGCGGTTTACGTCGTGGCAACCGGGATTGGATTGGCGTCCCTGATCGCGATTGCGTCCTGGTTCAGCGGCTCAACGCGCCTAACCCTGTGGACCAGTGGCGGACTAGCGGGCGCACTGATCCTGCTGGCGCTCGCAGCCTATGCCATTCGCAAACTGGCACGGGCCGGAACACCTTTGGCGCGGGGCCGCCCTGCCCTGCGATGGGCTTTGTCCGCCATCTCTGATCCGCGTGAGGGTGCGGGGTCAGTGGTTTTGTCACTTGGTCTGGGTTTGTCAGTGCTGGCGGCGGTTGGGCAGATTGACGGCACGCTGCGCAATGCGATCTCCGGCAATCTGCCGGATGTCGCGCCCTCATACTTCTTTGTCGATATTCAAAAAGACCAGATGCCCGGTTTTACCGAACGGCTGCAAACCGATCCTGCTGTCAGCCGCATTGAAAGCGCACCAATGCTGCGGGGCATCATCACCCAGATAAACGGTCGCCCTGCGCGCGAGGTGGCCGGAGATCATTGGGTTCTGGAGGGAGATCGCGGCGTCACCTATTCAGCCCGCCCCCCGGCAAATGCACGGGTGACAGCGGGGGAGTGGTGGGCAGAGGATTATTCTGGCGCACCACAGATCAGCTTTGCAGCCGAAGAAGCCGAAGAGATGGGTCTGAAACTGGGCGATCAGGTAACTGTCAACATCCTGGGGCGGGATATCACCGCAGAGCTGACCTCAACCCGAGAGGTGGATTTTTCCACAGCGGGTATGGGTTTTGTCATGTCGATGAACCCGTCGGCACTGGCGGGTGCGCCACACAGCTTTATTGCGACGGTATATGCAGAAGAACAGGCCGAGGCCGCCATTCTGCGAGATCTTGCAGGCCAGTTCCCGAACATCACGGCCATCCGTGTGCGCGACGCAATTGACCGTGTTTCGGGCCTTTTGGCAGGGATCGCCGCCGCAACCTCGTATGGCGCGGGCGTGTCTTTGTTGACAGGATTCCTGGTGCTGATCGGGGCGGCAGCCGCCGGCGAACCCGCCCGCAGATACGAGGCGGCAATCCTCAAGACGCTGGGGACTGACCGTGGCCGCATCCTGCGCAGTTTTGGACTACGCTCGGTCCTGCTGGGCGTCGCAGCGGGCTGCGTCGCCTTGCTGGTTGGCATCCTGGGCGGATGGGCTGTGGCCACCTACATCTTCGACACAGGTTTTACCGTGATCTGGTCTTCGGCCTTTGGCATCGTTCTGGCCGGTGTCGGCGTCACGCTCTGCGCAGGTTTCGCATTCGCGCTGCGCCCTCTCTCTGCCCGGCCAGCCCGCATTTTGCGGGCCAGCGACTAAGGTCAGCGTACGCAGGCCACGGGCTGCAACAGCTTCAGCAACGGGTCGTTGTCACAAACCAGCGCATCCAACGACACTTCGTCCAGAGATGCATAGAAAACTTCCGCCGCATCCTGCAATGCCAGCCGCAGCCTACAGGCATCGGTCAAAGGACAGGTGTTGTCCGCATCCGCAAAACACTCGGCGATGGGCAAGGCCCCTTCGACGTGCCTGAACACCGCGCCGATCCGGATTTGGCTTGCCGGACGCGCCAACGACATACCGCCGTTGCGGCCGCGCTGAGTGCTCAGGTAATTCAACTGGCTTAACTGGTTGATCACCTGAGCCAGATGGTTTTCCGAGATGTTGCAGACTTCGGCGATCTCGGCTTTGGTGACCAGCCGGTCCGGGTGTGCGGCGCAATACATCAACAGGCGCACAGCGATATTCGTCCGTTTGGTAATCCGCATGAAGGCCTCCCTGAATAAAAGATGAAGCCTTATTGCATGTCGCGGAAAAAAGCGGTTTGACATACATCAATCGACCCAAAGGACACCTCTCGCATGGCCGACCCCTATTTCTTTGGTTATGGAAGCCTTGTGAACCTCGCCACACATGATTTTCCCGACCCCCGCCCAGCAAAACTGAAGGGGTGGAAACGCGCATGGCGACACACTGATCTGCGCCCGGTCGCGTTCCTGACAGCTGTCCCGGACCCCGAGTCTGAGATCGAAGGCATGATCGCACATGTCCCCAAGAACGACTGGGCTGCGCTGGATGAACGGGAATGGGCCTATGACCGAATTCCGGCAACCCGGTCGGTTTCACATCCGCTGAAACATGAAGTTGAAATAGCTGTCTACGCCGTCCCGCAGGATCGGCACAACGAGCCCAGCAACCGCCATCCCTTGCTGCTCAGCTATATCGACGTTGTTGTTCAGGGTTATTTGCGGGCGTTTGGAGAAGACGGGGCAGACCGGTTCTTTGCAACAACCAGCGGATGGGATGCCCCGATCCTGAATGACCGGGCCGAGCCACGTTACCCGCGACATCAACAACTCAAACCTGTCGAGCGTGATTTTGTCGATGACCGCCTGACCGGTTTGTCGGTTCGGATTGAACAACCGGTTTGACGACAAAGGGCCACGCCGAGGGCGTGGCCCTTAAATGTCGTGTACTACCGCGTTAGCCGCGCGCGCGGATCACCTGCAGCAACGGCAGCAACGCCGCCATTTCCGGGCCACGTTCTGCACCTGTCAACGCCTTGCGCAGCGGCATGAACAGGCCTTTTCCCTTGCGGCCTGTTGCCTCTTTCACGGCGTTGGTCCAAGCTCCCCAGGTTTCACCATCGAACGGGCCTTCGGGCAGCAGCGACATGGCCTTAGCGATGAATTCGCGATCTTCATCGGCAACCAACGGTTCGGCGCCGTCACGGCACAGGTCCCACCACCCTTTGAGGTCGGTCAAAGTGGTGATGTTTTCCCGCGCCATGGCCCAGAACGGTTCGGCCAGTTCGGCAGGCACCCCGGCATCCGCGACAGCATCGGCCACATTCGCCAGCGGCAGCGATTGCAGGTATTTGGCGGTCAGCGGGAACAGGTCCTGCACGTCGAACTTGGTCGGCGCGGCACCAAACCGGCTCACGTCAAAGCCGTCGATCAACTCGGCCATATCCGAGCGCAGCTCTACCGGATCGGACGAACCCAGTCGCGCCATCAGGCTCAGCAGTGCCATCGGCTGCACGCCCTGTTCACGCAGATCGCGCAGGGCCAGCGTACCCAGGCGTTTCGACAGAGCTTCGCCCTGCGGGCCGGTCAGCAGCGAGTGATGCGCAAAGCGCGGGCAATCCCCGCCCAGTGCCTTGATGATCTGAATCTGGGTCGCAGTGTTGGTCACGTGATCCGAGCCGCGCACGACATCAGTCACGCCCATTTCAGTGTCGTCCACCACCGACGCAATCGTATAAAGAACCTGCCCATCACCTCGGATCAGCACCGGATCAGAGACCGAGGCCGCATCGATCGAGATGTCGCCCAGAATACCGTCGGTCCACTCGATCCGTTCGTGATCCAGCTTGAAACGCCAGACACCGTTGCCACGTTCAGCGCGCAGCGCATCCTTCTCGGCATCCGACAGGTTCAGCGCGGCGCGGTCATAAACCGGCGGCTTGCCCATGTTCAGCTGTTTCTTGCGCTTCAGGTCCAGCTCGGTCGGCGTCTCAAACGCTTCATAGAACCGCCCCATCGCGCGCAACTTGTCAGCCGCTTCGGCGTAGCGGTCCAAACGGTCGGATTGACGCTCGACACGATCCCAGTGCAAACCCAGCCAATCAAGATCCTGTTTGATGGCATCGACATATTCCTCTTTCGAGCGTTCGGGGTCGGTGTCATCGATGCGCAGGATGAACGTACCACCCGCCTTGCGGGCGATCAGATAGTTCATCAGGGCGGTGCGCAGGTTGCCCACATGGATGTAACCGGTGGGCGACGGGGCGAAACGGGTGGTTGTCATGGGTGTCTCCTGTTGGCGCGGCTCTTGTCACATGGGCGCGTTTTTGTCCAGCCGCCGCTTGATCCATCAGGTGATTCAACGCGGTTCCACGGGCCATATCCTGCCTAGGTCGTCCAACCCGGCGCGGATGAGTTCCGACAGAACCTGCATGTCGATATCCGACAGCGTGTTCACATACAGGCAGGACTTTCCCAGCTTGTGCTTGCCCAACCGGGCCAGAATGCCGCTAAAATCCGCGTAACCCGGCATGACATAGATCACCAGCGCCGACTTGCGCGGGGAAAACCCGGTTGCCAGAAAATCGCCCTCCCGGCCCGAGGCGTAGCGATAGTGATAACGGCCATACCCGATCATCGACGGCCCCCACATGACCGGATCAAACCCGGTTGTAGCCCGAAACAGTTCATCCAGAGCGCGCGCCTCCTCGGCCCGACGTTCTGATTGGACCGAATTAAGGAAATCTTTTACACTTTGATCCGTTGGAACGGTTTTGTTCTGCGATCGCGACATGAACAAAAATTAACACGTATTGTTCATCCATGCACCCTACGTGGATGTCGTAACATCTGGTCAGAATCTCACACCGTTCTAGTTTTTCTAAAGGTGTTCTGTCAGGGAGAACGATAATGACGATCAAACTTACGCGCCGTGCCGCCTTGGGAACTGCTGCCGCCTTACCGTTTGCCACGGCAGCAGCGCCGATTTTGGCCGCAGGCTCTGACGCCAAGGCCAACTCGACCATCGCCAAATCCTTCAAGGTCGGCGACTTTACCGTCACGACCCTGCTGGATGGCAGCCTGCCGCGTGACGGCGCCAAGGATATCTTTGGCGGAGGAGCGTCTGATGAAGACTTCGCAAAGGTTTCGGCAGAGAACTTTATTCCCGCCGACACCGCCCAGTTCTTCTTCACCCCCTCACTGGTCAACACCGGATCGGAACTGGTGTTGTTCGACACCGGTCTGGGGCAGGGTGGCATTCAGGCCGCTTTGGCCGATGCAGGTGTCAGCCCGGATCAGATCGACGTTGTCGTGCTGACCCATATGCATCCAGACCATATTGGCGGCATGACAACGGATGGCGCACCGACATTTGCCAACGCACGCTATGTGACCTCGGCAACGGAATACGATTTCTGGTCCGCGCAAGAGTCCGGAAACAATGTCGGTGATCTTGTGGCCGCAAAAGTCACGCCGCTGGCCGAGAAGATAAGCTTTATCGGTGATGGAGAGCAAGTGGCATCGGGCATAACTGCGGTTGCGGCCCACGGCCATACTCCGGGCCATACGGTCTATCATCTGGAAAGCAACGGACAGCGCCTTCTGCTGACAGCGGATTTGGCCAACCATTACGTGTGGTCCTTTGCCCATCCGGAATGGGAGGTTCGGTTTGACATGGACAAGGCCGCCGCGACAGCCGCGCGCCGTAATGTTCTTGGCATGCTGGCAGCCGACAAGGTGCCGATGGTCGGCTATCACATGCCCTTCCCTGCCGCGGGCTTTGTCGAGACACGAGGCGAGGGCTTCCGCTTTGTTCCGGTCAGCTATCAGATGATGGGCTAAGCCCCTAGTAACCCGGATCCGGTCGCACCTTTGAGCCGTCGGTGAACCGAGACAGGCGGAACGCGGTCGGATCCACACAAGGGGTTGAATCAGTGACAAGGTCAGCCATCAGGCGGCCGGCGCCGGGCCCGATGCCAAAGCCGTGGCCGGAAAAGCCCGTGGCGATATACATACCCGGCATGTCATCCACGCCCGAGATTACGGGAATGGCGTCGGGGGTAACATCAATCATACCCGCCCAACTTTGGACGATTTCACTGTCCTGCAAGGCAGGGAACCCTTTTCGTGCACTGGCCCAGGCTTGTCGCAAAAACTTCTGCGAAGGTTCAGGATCCAAAACCCGGCACAGCTCGAACGGGGTCACGTCGGTCGGCAACCATTTTCTGTTCTGACGGGCCTCGATAGCCCACTGTTTTGACCAGCGAAAACGCAGGGATTTCCATTCCTGCGCAAAGGCAAAACGAAACTGCAACCCCAGCCGGAAACTGTCTGGCACGATATCGACCGTGTTCTGATGTCCCGACGCGATGGTGTGCCCGCCATCTGCGCGCTTTCGGATCGCAAAATCATCCGACCATAGCGCAGTTTCGGGCCCATCTTTCACCGGAGAGGTCCGCAGAACTGTGTTCAGAACCTTAAGCTGCGGCAGGTTGATACCTGCATTACCCGCAAACAGACGCGACCACGCACCCCCCGCCAAAACCACGCGCCCGCAGGCGACCTTGCCGCGTTCGGTGAATACACCAGCAATACGCCCATCCTGAATGTCCACACTTCGCACAGCACAGCCTGTCATGATCACAGCACCTAGACGACGTGCGGCTTCGGCAATGGCCGGGGCGGCCCATTGCGGTTCAGCCCGCCCGTCCTGCGGCATGTACAGAGCAGATGTCAGGCCGGTTTCGTGCCCGTGCAACAACTCTGCCAACTCGCGTCCCGACACCATTTTTGCCCCGGTCTGCAATCCTTCCACATGGCGCATCCAACGCTTCAGGTTGACTTCTCCCCGCTTGCCGGACGCGCCGAAAAGAATGCCGGATTGCGCATAGCCGGTATTGCCATCCAGGCGGGCATCAAGGGTCTGCCAGATCCGCAACGCCTCTTGCATCAGGGGAATTTCGCGGGGGTCACGCATGCCCAAACGCACCCACCCCCAATTGCGCGAGCTTTGTTCAGCCGCAATCTGACCCTTTTCGCACAAAAGGACGGAAGCGCCGCGTTCTGCCAGTTCCAGCGCGGTTGAAACGCCGATTATGCCGCCGCCAACAACGACAACATCAACAGATTTGGGAAGGGCAAGATCGGATTCTACGGGGTTCGGTTTTGGTGCCGTCATAAATACGCATTACTCTGTCGCCTGAACCCGTATGGGGACCAAGGTCCAGAAGTTTGGCAACACGAATTGTCACAACGTCGGCACTATTTTTTACGCCTGTGGCCCAGACGCCAATGGCAACGAAAATCCTCAGCACATCACACTGCGCCGGACAGTTCCGCCCATTTCTGACGCAGCTTCGCGGTTAATCCGGTGTCATTTTGCACGGTCTGCGCGGTTACGTCCTTCTGCGGCAACAAGCTTGGAAACTCAGCCCGAAGCGACGCCGCTGCCTGTTCGTCGGACAGCCGCTGTTCATTCAGGACACCGGCAATCGCCGCTTCCAGCTTTTCCTCATCCAACTCTTGCGGCGGAGATTCCATTGTCCGCCGGGTCAAAAGAGCATGATGCGATCCTTGATATTCCTCATACATGTCAAAACCAAACCATTTACTCAGACATCCAACCCCGGATGCGTCACACTTCATCAAAATCAACTCGCGACTTTGAGAATTGCGTCGCACCCGCCCCACATCGGGCAATTTTCAAGCTAAAATGTGGCAGAAAGTTGGCGTCACAACAAGTCAGAGTCCGGTTTTAGCGCCTGTGGCGGGCCCATAACGAGAAATCGGAAAACAATCAAAGGGAGGGAAACTTTACTGTTTCCAAGTCAGCGCACGAATTGCGGCAATCAGGTGCGATCGCGCCAGCGATTCACAATTGGATACCGCCGATCCAGCCAGAACGCGCGGTTGCTCAGGCGCGTGCCGGGGGCGGACTGAAACCGTTTATACTCGCTGATATAGACCAGATGTTCGACCCGCTGTGCATCTGCTTCGTTGTACCCGGCGGCGACACAGTCTGCGATCGATCCGTCCTGATCGACCAGGATCTCAAGTATTCCGTCCAGAACCGGGTAATCCGGCAGGCTATCGCTGTCTTTCTGATCTTCGCGCAGTTCCGCACTGGGCGGTTTGTCGATGACAGACGGACGGATCACTTCGCCTGCAGGGCCCATCATCCAGTCTCGGTGATTGGCATTGCGCCAGCGGCAGGTTTCGAACACACGGGTCTTGTACAAATCCTTGATCGGATTATAGCCGCCGTTCATGTCGCCATAGATCGTGGCATAGCCCACGGCGACCTCGGATTTGTTGCCGGTGGTCAACAGCATTTCGCCGAACTTGTTCGAGATCGCCATCAACAGCAACCCGCGCAGGCGGGATTGAATGTTTTCTTCGGTCAACCCTTCATCCAGCCCTGCAAACAGCGGTGCCAAAGTACTGGTAACGGCTGCGCGACTGTCCGAGATCGGCACGTAGTCATAATGCACGCCCAGCGCTTTGGCGACCGCCTCGGCATCGTCAAGCGAGGCCTGGCTGGTGTATTCCGACGGCAGCATCACGCAACGGACATTTTCGGCCCCGATGGCATCGACCGCAATGGTCGCGACCAGCGCGGAATCGACCCCGCCGGACAAGCCCAGCAGCGCCTTTTTGAATCCCGTTTTCCCCATGTAGTCGCGAAGGGACTGCACCATCGCGCGATAATCCTGCTCCCACTCATCCGGTTGGGGCACGATTTCACCTGATGCGATCCGCCAGCCGTCTTCGCCGCGCTCAAGATCGACATGCGAGAGCAGCTCGTCGAAAACAGGCATCCGGAACGCCAATTCCCCGCCCGGGTTCAGGCCAAAACTGGCACCGTCAAAGACCTGATCATCCTGCCCGCCAACCATATTCAGGTAAATCAGCGGCAGTCCCGTTTCGACCACGCGCGCGACCATATGGTTCAGTCGCACATCGTATTTATCCCGGAAATAGGGCGACCCGTTGGGGATCAACAAAAACTCGGCCCCGGTTTCCTCCAGCGTTTCTGCCACGTCCGGGTGCCAGCTGTCTTCACAGATCGGGCTGCCAATCCGGAAATTCCCTACCGAATACGGCCCACCCAGAGGTCCCGCATCGTAAAGGCGCACTTCGTCGAACACCGTCTCATTCGGCAGGTGGTGCTTCAGAACCTTGCTGGTGATCCGGCCACCCTTCAGGATCAGGTAGGCGTTGTACAGCTTTCCATCATCGACCCAGGGACCACCTACGGCAATTGCAGGACCTTCGGCGCATTTTGCAGCCAGCGCTTCGACCGCAGACATGGCCGCGCGGTGGAATACCGGTTTGAGAACCAGATCCTGCGTGTTGTAGCCGGTGATGAACATCTCAGGGAAAGCCACCAGATTCGCGCCCGCTGCTTTGCCTTGTTCCCATGCCGCAACGGCCTTTGCCGCGTTGCCTTCGATATCGCCAACCGTCGGATTCAGTTGCGCCAGAGTGATGCGGAAACGGTCGGCCATGCTGCCCTCTTGCCTCGTAAGTCCTATTGCCATTTAGCAGATCACCGCGCGAGTAAAAGACCAATGCGGCAAAAGCCGTTGCTCTGCCTGCAACGGTACCTTAGTTTTGCGCAAGAGATATCACCAGCGACGACCGGGCAGACAGGACCAGAAATGAACGTGATCCGAAACTCAATTTTGGCGGCGGGGATGAGCCTGGCGGCTGCCACTGCTTTCGCGCAGGACGGGACTGTCATCGTCAAGGATGATGAAGTTGGCGGTGTCTATGAAGGCACTTACGAGAACGGGTTGCGGCACGGGACAGGAACGTACCGGCTGCCGAACGGATTTGAATACACCGGGCAATGGGTAGAAGGCGAAATTCAGGGTCAGGGTACCACACACTACCCCGACGGGTCAGTCTACGAAGGCATGTTCGCCAAGGGTCAACCCGAAGGGCGCGGCAAGATCATCTATGCCAATGGCAGCAGCTACGATGGCGATTGGTCGAACGGATCAATCAACGGCACCGGCATTGCTGAATTCGCGAACGGCACGCGCTATGAGGGTGAATTCAGGAACGCCCAGCGACATGGCAAAGGCGTGCTGAGTTTTCCCGACGGATACATCTATGATGGCGACTGGGTCGACGGTGAACGGCAGGGCAAAGCAAAGATCACATATGCCGATGGCAGCGTTTACGAGGGCGACGTCAACGCAGGTTTGCGCGATGGCACCGGCACACAGACAATGCCAGACGGGATGGTGTATTCAGGGGATTGGTCCGGGGACCAGATCACCGGGATGGGTAACCTGACCTACTCCAACGGTGACGTATACGAAGGCGAGCTTCTAGAAGGGCGCCGTCACGGCAAGGGCAAAGTGACCCACGCCCAAGGGGATGTGTACGAAGGCGATTTTGTCGACGACCGTCGCCACGGCAAAGGAACGTTCACCGGAACGGACGGCTTTGTGTATACCGGCGACTGGAACGCCGGGCAGATTGAAGGCCTTGGCGAAGTGACCTATCCGGATGGCTCTGTCTATGTCGGCGATTTCGTTGCCGATCTGGCCGAAGGAAACGGCAGCATCACCTATCCGGACGGATCGACCTATGAAGGCGAATGGATCGCGGGTGTTATCGAGGGTCAGGGCACGGCCACCTATACCAATGGTATGATCTACAAAGGCCAATTCAAGAACGCGCAAAGCCACGGCAAGGGTGTGGTTACGCGCGCAGATGGCTCGGTATATGACGGCGACTGGGTTGAAGGCGTGCGTCAGGGCAAAGGCAAGGCGACCTATTCCGATGGCACGGTATATACCGGCGATTTCCTGAACGGAAAACGGCACGGCAAAGGGGAAATCATAACCCCTGTCGGGTTCAAGTATACGGGCGACTGGTCGGACGGAAAAATCAACGGCGTGGGTACCGCGACCTACTCGAACGGGGATGTGTATGAGGGCAGCTTTGTCGACAACAAACGGCAGGGCAGTGGGACGATGCGCTATGCCAACGGCCAGGAGGAAAGCGGTGTCTGGGAAAACGGCGTGTTGCCGGATCAGACCTCGGACCAGCAGAGCGACGCTGACACCCCTGCCCCGCAACCCAACCCGGACGCAAATACAGAGGCAACCGGAACCTCGGACGGTTGAAGGCTCACCACGGGACCCGCTTACCGGCCCAATCATAGAACCCTCCTGTATCAGCGAGCGTTAACCCGCGTATCACGTTCAACAGGTTATTGGCGGCTGCTTCAGGTTCGGCGGCAGGATGACGACCCAGGTATTTGTTCGTGAACTCTGTTTTTACTGTGCCGGGGTGAAGGGCGACGCAAATCGCCTGTTTATGTGTTCGGGCCAATTCAATTGCGGCAGTACGGACGACCTGATTGACCGCTGCCTTGGCCGCACGGTAGCTGATCCAGCCGCCTGTTCGATTATCCCCGATTGATCCCACCCGCGCCGACAGCACCGCGAATACAGATCGTCTATGTCGCGGCAACAGATGATACGCGCGGCTTAGCACCAATGCCGGACCAACGGCATTCAACGCGAACTGATCCATCATGGCACTGGCTGAAATCGCCCGAAGGGTTTTTTCCGGCACAGCGCCGTTTATCTCTAAGGCACCCGAAGCCACCAGAATCAGATCAAACTGACCTGGTAGGTTATCAAGCTTCAGCATCACCCCGGCCGGATCGGTCAGGTCAAAGCCTTCTTCCGACCGGGACAAACGCGTGACCGAAACGCCCTGCTCAACCAGCCGTCTGGTAACAGCTGCGCCAATCCCGCCAGAAGCGCCAATTATCAATGCAGTTTCCATCCGTGATCAGCTAGCGGCGCAGTGCGAACAATCAAGGCGGTCGAAACAAGGGCAGTTGCCAGAAGTTCGCGTATTGCAAATTGGTTCTTTTCATTCCCGGCGGGCTCTGTATAACCTCAATCCCATGATCAACCGCGCAGATATCCCTTGTGTCGACACCGCCCTTCGCGGTGCGTCGCTGCGTGGCCTACTGATCCTAATCCGCCTCTGAGCGTGCCATCCGGCGCGCCCGCTCAGAGGAGGACGCCAGCGCGCCATAGGCTTTAGGACAGAAGAAGAAAGAGAACCCCATGACCAACGTGACCGACCAAGACCGCGTCTTGATCTTCGATACCACTTTGCGCGACGGCGAGCAGAGCCCCGGCGCCACCATGACCCATGACGAAAAGCTCGAAATCGCCGAGCTGCTGGACGACATGGGCGTCGATATCATCGAGGCCGGTTTCCCCATCGCGTCCGAAGGCGATTTCAAGGCTGTGACCGAAATTGCACAGCGGTCGAAAAACAGCCGTATCTGCGGTCTGGCCCGCGCAAATTTTGCCGATATCGACCGCTGCTGGGAGGCGGTAAAACACGCCGAGAAAAACCGCATTCACACGTTCATCGGCACTTCGCCGCTGCATCGCGCCATCCCGAACCTGACGATGGACGAGATGGCCGACAAGATCCACGAAACGGTCAGCCACGCGCGCAACCTGTGCGAAAACGTGCAGTGGTCTCCGATGGACGCGACCCGAACCGAATGGGATTACCTGTGCCGGGTGATCGAGATCGCAATCAAGGCCGGGGCAACCACGATCAACATCCCGGATACGGTGGGCTATACCGCTCCGGTGGAAAGCGCGGACCTGATCAAGCGTCTGATCGAAACGGTGCCGGGGGCGGATGACGTGATCTTTGCCACCCACTGCCACAACGACCTTGGCATGGCGACCGCGAACTCGCTGGCCGCTGTCGCTGGCGGTGCCCGCCAGATTGAGTGCACCATCAACGGTCTGGGCGAACGCGCTGGCAACACGGCGCTGGAAGAAGTTGTCATGGCACTGCGCACGCGCAACGATATCATGCCGTGGCACACTGGCATCGACACCACCAAGATCATGCACATCTCGCGTCGGGTTGCGACGGTCTCGGGCTTTCCGGTGCAGTTCAACAAGGCAATTGTCGGCAAGAACGCTTTTGCCCATGAAAGTGGCATCCATCAGGACGGGATGCTGAAAAACCGCGAAAACTTTGAAATCATGCGTCCTGAGGACATTGGTCTTTCGGGAACATCCTTGCCGCTTGGCAAACATTCGGGCCGCGCAGCCTTGCGCGACAAGCTCGAAACGCTGGGGTTTGAGGTGGGCGACAACCAGCTCAAGGATATCTTCGTCCGGTTCAAGGACCTGGCAGATCGCAAGAAAGAGGTGTTCGACGACGATCTCATTGCACTGATGACGCTGGACGAGGCTGACGACCACCTGCAACTGGTTTCGATGAAGGTGACTTGCGGCACGGGTGGTCAGGCGGAATCGACGGTCGAACTGGAGGTTGAAGGCGTGGACAAAACCGCCACCGAACATGGCGACGGCCCGGTGGATGCGACCTTTAAGGCGATCCGTGCGATTTACCCCAACACAGCACGGCTTCAGCTTTATCAGGTTCATGCCGTAACCGAGGGCACGGACGCACAGGCGACGGTTTCCGTGCGCCTGGAAGAGGATGGCATGATCGCAACCGGCCAGTCGGCAAACACCGACACCGTCGTGGCGTCAGCAAAGGCTTATATCCACGCTCTCAACCGCCTGATTGTGCGCCGTGAAAAAGCTGGACCAGGCGCGGATGCGCGCGAGATCAGCTATAAAGACCTGACGTGATTGCATAAATCATCCGGGCAACCGCAAGTTTGGTTGCCCGGAAAATCCAACACGACCCACGGTGATGGATTGGGTGCTTTATCCCGACCAGCGTCTCGTCTGCTGCTAAAGCTGCGCGAAAAGCTTGGAAAGGCGGTTCATTTCGTCGCCGATACCGAACGGCGCGTTCACAACAAACATACCTGACCCAATCATCCGGTGCCCCTCACGCGCAGGCGGGAATGTCACTTCGTGGCAAATGGCTTTGGGGTAGTTTCGCGATTTGAGCGCCGCAGTCATCCCAGCATGTCGATTGTCCGTCAGGATCGGGTACCAAAGGGCAATCACGCCCACATTCCACTTGCGGTGCAGCTTGGCGAAAATGCCGGGCAAGCGGTCATAATCGGCTTTCACCTCGTAACTGGGGTCAATCAGCATCATGCCCCGGCGCGGAGCTGGAGGCAGCAAGGACTGCGCCAGATCGAACCCATCCTGCTGATAGACTTTCGCCCCAAACGGCGACATCGCCAACGACAGGGCCGCAAATTCCTGTGGGTGCAGTTCCGCGAGGTGCAAACTGTCCTGTTCCCGCAACATAGTCGCTGCAATCATCGGCGATCCCGGATAGGCCATGTCGCCGTACCGGGCCTGTACCTGCTTCAGGACCTGCGCCATCGGGTGGTCGGGCCCGAACCACCCTTGCCGCTGTGCGCGACCGATCCCTGCCTCTGCCTCTCCTGTCCGAATGGATTCGTCTGCATCCAACCGGTACAACCCACGCCCGGAATGCGTTTCGATATAGCTGAGCGGCTTGTCCTTGCGTGTCAGATAATCCAGCACCCACGCCAGTAAAGCGTGCTTTTGGACATCCGCCAGATTCCCGGCGTGGTAAATGTGTTGATAAGAGAGCATTTTGCCTTCTAAAGTCCCATTCAATAAGGCGGAAAGGTGCTGATTGTCGCGGAATCAGCCCTTTTACCGGGCGTGATGGCACCCTATAAGTCATCCGTCCCGGAACCGTCGAGTCGCGGGCAGTAGAAAACCGACATTACAGGATCAGGGAAAACATGGGGATCTTTGGCAATCTGGGCGGCCTGTTCACAGCGGACATGGCTATCGACCTTGGAACAGCAAACACGCTGGTTTACGTCAAGGGGCGCGGTGTCATCCTGTCTGAACCTTCGGTTGTGGCCTATCACGTCAAGGACGGTGTGAAGAAAGTTCTGGCAGTTGGCGAAGATGCCAAGCTGATGCTGGGTCGGACGCCCGGTTCGATCGAAGCCATCCGCCCCATGCGCGAAGGTGTGATCGCGGATTTTGATACTGCCGAAGAAATGATCAAGCACTTCATCCGCAAGGTGCACAAACGCTCGACCTTCTCGAAACCCAAGATCATTGTCTGCGTTCCTCATGGCGCAACCCCGGTCGAAAAACGTGCAATTCGGCAGTCGGTCCTGTCAGCAGGTGCCCGTCGCGCGGGCCTGATTGCCGAACCGATTGCGGCCGCAATCGGGGCCGGCATGCCGATCACCGACCCGACCGGCAACATGGTTGTTGATATTGGCGGGGGCACTACCGAGGTTGCTGTTCTGTCGTTGGGAGACATTGTCTATGCCCGTTCGGTCCGCGTTGGTGGTGACCGGATGGACGAGGCCATCATTTCCTACCTGCGTCGCCAGCAGAACCTGCTGGTAGGTGAATCCACGGCTGAACGCATCAAGACAACCATTGGTACCGCCCGCATGCCCGACGACGGGCGCGGTCAGTCGATGCATATCCGGGGGCGTGATCTGTTGAACGGCGTGCCCAAGGAAATCGAGATCAGCCAGGCCCAGGTGGCCGAAGCGCTGTCAGAGCCCGTGCAACAGATCTGCGAGGCGGTTATGACCGCGCTTGAGACAACGCCCCCCGATTTGGCTGCGGACATTGTCGACCGTGGTGTGATGCTGACCGGCGGCGGCGCGCTGCTGGGCGATTTGGACCTGGCCCTACGCGAACAGACCGGCCTGGCGGTATCCATTGCGGACGAAAGCCTGAATTGTGTGGCTTTGGGCACCGGCAAAGCACTGGAATATGAAAAACAGCTGCGCCACGCGATTGACTACGAAAGCTAAGGCGCGCACCCTCGGAAGATAGGGTTATATCGGCGCGAGCAGCACGGGAAGGTAACCTGTGGCAAAAGACCGATCACAGCGCGATGAGTATACGACCCCCCTGCGCCGCTTGTTGTTGGGGATCGTTGTGCTGTGCCTGCTTGGTATCTTCCTTCTGTGGCGCATCGACAGCCCGCGCGTTGAACGGTTCCGCGCGCGGATCGTGGATACGGTTGTACCGTCGATGGAATGGGCCATGGTCCCCGTGACTGCCGCCGTCAATCTGGTGCGTGACTTCCAAAGCTATCAGCGCCTGAGCGAGCAGAACCGGGAACTGCGTAGCGAACTGCGCCTGATGCGCGCCTGGAAAGAGGCTGCTTTGCAGCTTGAACAGGAAAACGCGCGACTGCTGGATCTGAACAATGTCCGCCTTGACCCGCGTCTGACTTATATCACCGGCGTTGTCATGGCCGACAGCGGGTCGCCATTCCGGCAATCCGTTCTGCTGAATGTCGGAGAGCGTGACGGGATCGTGGATGGATGGGCCACGATGGACGGCATTGGCCTGGTCGGCAGGATATCAGGTGTTGGCCCTGACACGGCACGCGTGATCCTTGTGACGGATGCCACCAGCGCGATTCCCGCAACCATTCAACCTTCTGGCCAGACCGCGCTGATCAAAGGCGACAACAACCCCGCGCCCGCGGTGGAGTTTCTTGAAAACCGCGAGCTGGTTCGCCCCGGCGACCGGGTGATCACTTCGGGTGATGGTGGCGTGTTTCCTGCGGGCCTGTTGATCGGTCAAATCGCGGCAGATCCCGGGGGGCGCCTGCGGGTCCGCCTGTCGGCAGATTTCGAAAGGCTCGAATTTCTCAGGGTTCTGCGGTTTCACTCGGCTCCGCCCATTCAGGATCCGGGCAGTATAGTCGGGCCCACCCGCCCAGAGGCGGCGCTGACCCCGGATGAGGTCAGCGATGGATAGACCGGCCTCGCAAATCTGGGCCATGCGCAGCCTTTATGCCTTGCTGGCCTTTGCTGTACTGTTTCTGCATCTGTTGCCGTTGGACGCTCAACCCGATCGCTGGCCTTTTCCCGACGTCCTGATTGCCCTGACTTTTGCCTGGGTGTTGCGGCGGCCCGATTTCGTCCCGACTGTATTGGTTGCGCTTGTCATGCTGATGGCTGACTTTCTGCTGCAACGTCCACCGGGCCTTTTGGCCGCGCTGACCGTAGTCGGGTCAGCCTATCTGCGGTCAGCGGCGTTGGGTATGAGGGATGCGGGATTTGCCGGAGAATGGATGTCTGTCGGCATTGTGATCACGGCGGTCATTTTGATGAACAGGGTCGTACTATCGGTGATGTCCGTGCAACAGGCCGCATTGGGGCCGGTCGTGATTCAGCTTGTGCTGACGGTCGCTGTCTACCCGTTGGTCGTGTTGCTTAGCCAAAGCGCGTTGGGGGTTCGCCGCATATCCGCTGCTGATGTCAGCGCTGTGGGAAGCCGGGCATGAAACAGCGTAAACCCAAATCCCAGGGCCTTGCCTACAAACGCCTGCCACGCAGAGCGCTGTTGCTGGGTGGTCTACAGGCGGTGTTCATAGGCGGTCTGGCGGCACGAATGCGGTTCATGCAGGTCGAACAGGCCGACGAATACCGCCTGTTGGCCGAAGAAAATCGTATCAACATCCGGCTTATCCCGCCGACCCGTGGGCGTATCTATGACCGGAACGGCCAGGTCATCGGCCAGAACTCACCTTCCTATCGCATCGTCATCGTGCGTGAAGACGCTGATGACGTGGAAAAAGTCATCGCCAAACTGTCGGAACTGATCCCTCTGAACGAAGATGAGATCGAGCGCGCCAGGACTGAAATGCGCCGCTCGGCCCCGTTTCTGCCGGTGACGCTGGCGGATCAGGTTACGTGGGAGGATATCTCGAAGGTTGCGGTCAATGCTCCGGCGCTGCCGGGCGTAACGCCCGAGGTCGGCCTGACACGGCAATACCCACGATACGAGGATTTCGCACATATCGTGGGCTATGTCGGCCCGGTCAGCGACTATGACCTCAGCAAGATAGAAGACCCTGAGCCGGTATTGCGCATTCCAAGGTTCCAGATTGGAAAGGTTGGCCTTGAGGCCAAGCAGGAAATCGAACTGCGCGGCAAGGCCGGTGCAAAGCGGGTCGAGGTCAACGCGACGGGCCGCGTCATGCGCGAGCTTGACCGGCAGGAAGGACAACCCGGCGCAGACCTGCAACTGTCCATCGACGCTGATCTGCAACAATATGCACAGGCGCGACTGGCGGGTGAAAGTGCGGCCGCAGTTGTCATAGACTGCGAAACCGGTGACTTGCGTGCGGTCGCCTCTGCACCCAGTTTCGATCCGAACCTTTTTGTTCGTGGCATTTCGGTCGCAGATTACCGGGCACTGACAGAGGACAAGTACCGACCGCTGGCGAATAAATCCGTGCAAGGCACATATCCTCCGGGATCGACCTTTAAGATGGTCACCGCGCTGGCCGCGTTGGAAGCTGGCGTAGTTTCCCCCGGCAATACCGTGTACTGCCCCGGACACCTGAAGGTCGGCAGCCGTCGCTTCCATTGCTGGAAGCGTGGCGGGCACGGAACGGTCGACCTCAACCTTTCGCTGAAACGCAGCTGCGATGTCTATTACTATGACGTGGCTCTGCGCGTTGGCATCGACAAGATCTCTGACATGGCCCGCACATTGGGACTGGGGGTCAAGCATGACATCCCGATGTCGGCGGTGGCAGATGGGCTGGCCCCGAATCAGGAATGGAAGCGGCGCGCGCACGGTCAGGAGTGGCTTGTGGGCGATACGGCCAACGCGTCCATCGGTCAGGGCTTCATGCTGGCTTCACCGCTGCAACTGGCTGTAATGGCAGCCCGTATCGCCACCGGTCGCGCAGTCACGCCGCGCCTGGTGCGCTCGATCGACGGTGTCGAACAACCCTCAGGCGCCGGAGAGCCACTGGGCCTTAATTCTTACAATCTGGAACAGGTCCGCAAGGCCATGTTCTCGGTCTCGAATGACAGGCGGGGAACGGCATATCGAAGCCGCATCATCGCGGATGAGTTCCGGATGGCGGGGAAAACCGGAACCAGCCAGGTTCGAAACATCACCAAAGCAGAACGGGCCGCAGGCGTGATCCGAAACGAGGACTTGCCGTGGGAGCGTCGCGACCACGCGCTGTTCGTTTGCTTTGCACCGTATGACAACCCAAAATATGCCGTGGCCGTGGTTGTTGAGCATGGCGGCGGCGGGTCCACAGCCGCAGCGCCGGTCGCACGCGACATCATGCTGCAAGCTCTTTATGACGGCACACCGCCGCTTGAAGCTTACCCCGTCGCCGATCGCGAACGCATCAAGGAACAGCAAAAACGGCTGGAGGGTGACAAGCGCCCCAAGGCGCGACCGGATGAAAAGGACCGTGCATGAGCTATCTTGAATATGCCGTCAAGTCCACGCCGTCGGGGTTTCGCAAGTTTCTGTATATGAACTGGCCGCTGACATTGCTGTTGATCAGCACCGCCAGCGCGGGCTTTTTGATGCTGTATTCTGTTGCGGGCGGTTCGTGGACGCCCTGGGCCGAGCCGCAAATGGAACGTTTCGGGCTTGGCCTGACAGTGATGTTCATCATCGCACTGGTTCCGATCTGGTTTTGGCGCAACATGTCGGTGCTGGCCTATCTCGGCTCGGTGGCATTGCTGGTATTTGTTGAACTGTTCGGCACCATCGGCATGGGTGCGCAGCGCTGGATCGACCTTGGGTTCATGCGCCTGCAACCCTCGGAGGTCATGAAAGTCACGCTGGTCATGTTGCTTGCCGCTTATTACGACTGGCTTCCTTCGCACAAAACGTCTCGTCCGCTTTGGGTTCTTATCCCGGTTGTCCTGATCATCCTGCCTACTTTGCTGGTTCTGAAACAGCCCGATCTTGGCACATCCATCCTGCTTCTCGCCGCAGGAGGTGGGTTGATGTTTCTGGCAGGGGTTCACTGGGCCTATTTTGCCGCCGTTATTGCTGCTGTCGTGGGCCTGATCGCCGCTGTGTTCAACAGCCGGGGGACCGACTGGCAATTGTTGAAGGACTATCAGTTTCGGCGCATCGACACCTTTCTGGACCCGTCCACCGACCCATTGGGGGCCGGATACCACATTACCCAGTCCAAGATTGCCTTGGGGTCCGGGGGATGGAACGGGCGTGGTTTCATGCAAGGCACGCAGTCCCGCCTGAACTTCCTGCCCGAGAAGCATACTGATTTCATTTTCACGACGTTGGCCGAAGAGTTCGGATTTGTCGGGGGAACGACCCTGTTGACCCTTTATGCCTTGATTCTGGTTTTCTGCATGGTCACGGCCCTGGCAACCAAGGACCGGTTTTCATCTCTGGTCACGCTGGGTATCGCGCTGAACTTCTTCCTGTTTTTTGCCGTCAACATGTCGATGGTGATGGGCATGGCTCCGGTCGTGGGTGTACCACTGCCAATGGTCAGCTATGGTGGCTCGGCCATGCTGGTTCTGATGGCAGCCTTTGGCATCGTCCAAAGCGCCCATATTCACCGCCCCCGTTGATCTGAAAGGGCTCTGATGTCTGTGAACGTCCTGTTTTCCGCGCGCCCTGCCCTATGGCCGGTGTATGAGCCGCTGCTGACCCAATATCTTGATGAGGCGGGTCTGGACGTCCAGCTAGGAACCGAGTTCGAACCGGATCAGGTCGATTACGTTGTTTACGCCCCAAACGGAGGGGTACAGGATTTCAGACCTTTCACGCGCCTGAAAGCGGTGCTGAGCCTTTGGGCCGGGGTCGAAAAAATCGTGGGTAACGAAACACTGACCGTTCCACTGGCGCGGATGGTGGATCACGGTCTGACGCAGGGCATGATCGAGTGGGTGGTTGGCCACGTGCTGCGCTACCATCTGGGGATGGACCGGCACATCACGGTACAGGACGGTGTCTGGACCCCAGATGTCCCACCGCTGGCGCAAGAGCGCAACGTTTGTGTTCTGGGGCTTGGAGCATTGGGCGAAGCCGTGGCCCGCGCGCTGACCGCGCTTGAGTTTCGGGTCTTAGGCTGGAGCCGTACAGCCAAGGACATCCCCGGCGTAACCTGCCTGCATGATGCCGAAGGGCTGCGCCAGGCGCTTTCTCACGCCGAAATCGTAGTCTTGTTATTGCCTGACACACCTGCCACTGAAAACGCGCTGAATGCGGAAACGCTGGCCCTGCTGCCCAAAGGTGCGCGGATCATCAACCCGGGACGCGGACCGCTGATTGACGATGACGCGCTATTGGATGCCCTGAACTCGGGCCAGGTGGGCCACGCAACGCTGGATGTGTTCCGTGTCGAGCCCTTGCCCACCAATCACCCCTATTGGGCGCATCCGAATGTCACCGTGACCCCGCATATCGCGTCCGAGACCCGCCCGGTCACTGCCGCACAGGTCATTTGCGAAAACATCCGGCGCGGGGAATCCGGCGAGCCCTTTGTGCACCTGGTCGACCGCACGCTGGGCTACTGACGTCACGCCGCAATCAGACCGCGGCCTTTCAACAGGGCATCCACGCCCGGCAATCGTCCCCGGAACGCCAGATACAGATCCTCTGCCTCGCGCGAACCGCCGGTGGACAAGATATTGTCTTCCAGCGCTTTGGCCCGTTCAGGATCAAAGGCACCACCTGCTTCTTCGAAGGCGGCAAAGGCGTCAGCATCCATCACCTCGGACCACATATAGCTGTAGTAGCCCGAGCTATAGCCATCGCCTGCAAATACATGCGCAAAGTGGGGCGTGGCATGGCGCATTCCAATGGCTTGCGGCATCCCCAACCCGGCAAGAACCTCGGCCTGTTTTGCCATCGGGTCTGCCGGGGCGTCGCCATCGTGGAAGGCCAGATCAACAAGAGCCGAGGCGACATATTCCACCGTCTGGAACCCCTGGTCGAAATTGGCGGCGTTCAGCACTTTTCCAAGCATCTGCTGCGGCATCGGCTCACCCGTTTCGGCATGGGTGGCAAACTCGGCCAGAACTTCGGGCACTTCCAACCAGTGTTCATAAAGCTGGCTGGGCAGTTCGACAAAATCGCGCGCAACCGAAGTACCCGAGATGCTTTCATAGGTAACGTTGGACAGCATCTGGTGCAAGGCATGGCCAAACTCGTGGAACAGGGTGCGTGCATCGTCATAAGACAGCAGTGCCGGATCACCCTTGGCGAAGTTGCAGACATTGATGACAATCGGTGCCTGTTCTTTCGGGAATCTGGCCTGTGCCCGCATCGCGCTGCACCAGGCACCTGATCGCTTTGACCCCCGTGCAAAGTAGTCACCGATGAACACGGCGACATGCCGACCGTTGCGCGTAACTTCCCACGCGCGGCAATCCGGGTGATAAAGCGGCACGTTCAAAGGCTTGAATTCCAGCCCGAACAGGCGGTTTGCACAAGCAAACGATGCCTCGATCATCCGGTCCAGTTGCAGGTAGGGTTTCAGTTCCGCCTCATCCAGATCATGTTCCGCCTTGCGCCGCTTTTCAGCGTAATAGCGCCAGTCCCATGCTTCCAGCGGGCCGGTGACACCGTCTTCCTGCATCATCTGGGTCAGGATTTCCGCGTCCGCATCGGCGCGGGCCTTGGCAGGTTCCCACACCTGCATCAACAACTCACGTACCCGGTCCGGAGTACGAGCCATTTCAGTTTCCAGCTTGTAATCAGCAAAATTGTCATAGCCCAACAGCTTGGCGCGTTCCTCACGCAAGCCCAGAATCTCAGCTGCGATGTCGCGATTGTCGGTCTCGCCACCATTCGCCCCGCGGGCAGCCCAGGCGCGATAGGCTTTTTCGCGCAGATCCCTACGGGGTGAAAACTGAAGAAACGGCACGATCAGCGACCGGGAGAGGGTAACAACCGGCCCCTCCGCACCCTTTTCTGCACCAGCAGCGCGCGCCGCATTCACAACGAAATCCGGCAGGCCCTGCAGATCTTGTTCGGTCAGATCCATGAACCAATCCCGCTCATCCGCCAGCAGGTTCTGGGTAAAGGACGTCCCCAACGAGGCGAGGCGCGACTTGATTTCTTGCATACGAGCGTCTTTGTCCCCGTCCAACGCCGCGCCTGCACGAACAAAACCCCGATGGGTCAGCATCAGAACGCGCGCCTGTTCCTCGGTCAGGTTCAGGTTTTCGCGCCGCGCCCAAAGGTTTGCAACGCGTTCAAACAGCGCCTTGTTCGAAGAAATTCCCGAGAAATGCGCCGACAGCTTGGGTGAAAACGCGCGCTGCAACTCTTCCCGCTTGGGGTTGCTGTCTGCGCCTGCAACAGTGAAGAAGACCGACAGAACCTTGTCCAGCTGCTCGCCCGCAGCCTCAAGGGCTTCGACCGTGTTGGCGAAAGTAGGGGCCTCTGCATTTGCTGCAATCGCGTCGATCTGCGCGTTATGCGCAGTCATCGCCTGATCCAAAGCCGGTGCAAAATCTTCGTCCGAAATATCGGCGAAAGGGGCTATTTCGAATGGGGTGGTCCAGTTGGACAGGATCGGGTTGGTCATGCGGATCTCCTTTGACCCAATAGCTAGTTCGCAATGGCCGGGTGTTCCAGAACCCCCAGCCCATGTTAAGAAAGGTTAATTGCTTGCGGTACCGCAGATGGGGCAATCGGCACGGCGGGTCAGCGTGATCTTGCGGCTTTCACCGTACAGGGCGTCGTAGATCAACATCTCGCCCCGCAGCGCCATGCCAGCGCCCGTGATCACCTTTATCGCCTCAACCGCCATCATCGATCCGACGACGCCCGGCAACGGGCCAATCACACCTGCCTCGGAACAAGACGGGGCCAGACCGGGGGCTGGGGCTTCGGGAAAGATACACTGGTAGCACGGGCTGCCATTGACTGGGTCAAACACGCTGAGCTGCCCTTCCCACTGCGACAAGGCCCCCGAAATCAGTGGCTTGCCCAGCGCGGCGGCAGTCCGGTTGGCCAGATAGCGGGTCTCAAAATTGTCCGTACCGTCAAGGATCAGATCGAAGTCGGCAAAAAGTTCTGCCGCGATTTCATCGCTCAATCTGCGATGAAAGGGCCGAACTACCACATTCGGGTTCTGCGCCTCCATCGCTTGCTGGGCGGAAAAGACCTTGGGCATATCAATATCTGCATCGCGGTGGATCACCTGCCGCTGCAGGTTCGCATTCTCGACTATGTCGTCGTCAATGACCCCGATTGTACCCACACCTGCGGCCGCTAGGTATTGCAGCGTCGGGGCGCCCAAACCTCCTGCACCGATCACCAGAACACGGGCTTGTTTCAACTTTTTCTGACCCGGCCCGCCCAATTCGCGCAGCACAATGTGACGGGCGTACCGGTTCAGTTCGGTTTCGGTGAAACGGTCAGAGGGCATGGTGGTTTCCGGCTTGGAGGCTTGTACTGCGCGGTTGCGCAGGGCCTTCAACACACGGCCATATAACAAAACGATGGCCGCGAAACCTGCAAGGATCAGCCACAGCGCCGCAGACCCACCGGTTGCTTCGCGCAGGGGATGCCCATCCGGCAAGATCAGATGAGACAGGATCACCCCGACCAACAACACACTCACCGACACCACGCGCGCCGATTTAGACGTGCCGGCGATATAGCCAACGCCCCATAGCCCCGCTGCCAGAACAAGAACCAGCAGCATCAGCCGCGCCCGGTCGAGCCGAAACCGCCAGCCCCACGATCTGTTTCACCCAATGCCTCAGCCAGTTCGAATGCCGCCTGCACGACAGGGGCAACTACCAGCTGCGCGATACGATCACCATGGGCAATCTCGAACCGTTCCTGACCGGCATTCATTACGATCACCCCCAGAGGTCCGCGATAGTCACTGTCAATAGTGCCCGGCGTATTGGGCAGCGTGATCCCGTGTTTCAGTGCAAGGCCCGAGCGGGGCCGAACCTGAACCTCGTATCCCTGCGGGATTTCAATTCGCAGTCCGGTCGGCACAAGCGCCCGCTGTCCGGGCTCCAGCATGATCGAAGCCCCCTGGGGCAAGTTGGCACGCACGTCCGCGCCAGCAGCACCCGCAGTTTCGTAGGACGGAAGCGCCACGGCGGGGTCTGCCCCGTCTTCGCGGATCACTCGAATTGCAACCATGGTTTTGCCTTTCCTTCAGCCCGCCAACGCGTCTGCGATCCTGCTTGCCAACCGCCGCGCAACCTCGGCCTTGCCCATACGCGGCCATTCTTCGGCTCCGCTGTCCGAGATCAGGATAACTGCATTCTCGGACCCGCCCATGATCCCGGTGGCAGGGCTGACATCGTTGGCAACAATCCAGTCACAGCCTTTGCGCAGTCGCTTGGCGGTGGCATGTTCGATCACGTCATCGGTCTCGGCTGCAAAGCCGACAACCAAAGGTGGGCGCCCATTTTCCATCCGCGAGACGCGTCTGAGAATGTCGGGGTTCTCGGCAAATTCCAGAACCGGCAGACCGTCGCGGCTTTTCTTCAGTTTCTTGTCCGACGCACTGGCCACGCGCCAATCTGCCACCGCCGCCGCAAACACGCCCGCGTCGACGGGCAGCGCCGCATCAACCGCGTCCGACATCTGTTGCGCTGTCTCGACCGGCACGACCTGCACACCCGCCGGTGGCGGTACGTCAGCAGGGCCCGTGACAAAGATCACCTCGGCCCCCAAATCCGCAAGCGCCTGTGCCACGGCCGAGCCCTGCGCCCCGGAAGAACGGTTCGCGATATACCGGACCGGATCAATCGGCTCATGCGTCGGGCCCGACGTCACCAGCACGCGCTTCCCCACCAAGGGTCCTGCCGCAAGCTGCGCCTCAACCGCCGCGACGATTTCCAGCGGTTCCGACATGCGTCCGGGGCCATATTCACCGCAGGCCATATCACCTTCGTTTGGGCCAACAAAGCGCACGCCATCCGCTTGAAGCTGCTTCAGGTTGCGTCGCGTCGCCGGGTGTTCCCACATGCGTACATTCATCGCGGGCGCACACAGAACAGGCGTGTCCGTCGCCATCAGAAGGGTCGATGCCAGATCATTTGCCAACCCCCCGGCCATCTTGCCCATCAGGTCCGCGGTTGCGGGGGCCACAACAATCAGATCGGCAGAGCGTGACAGCTGGATATGGCCCATCTCGGCCTCGGCGGTCAGATCGAACAGATCGCCATAGACCTTTTCTGAGGCAAGAGCAGACACGGACAGAGGTGTTACAAATTCCTCTGCCGCACGCGTCAGCACAGGCGTCACGGCTGCGCCACGCTCACGCAGCCTGCGGATCAGGTCCAGCGATTTGTAGGCCGCAATGCCGCCGCCAATGATCAGCAGAATGCGTTTGGATGACAGCATGTTCAGCCCTTCCTGTCCCGGTCGGCCCCGACATTAGGCAAGGCCAGCAGGTTGTTCCAGCGATTAATTCTGAACCTGAAACGCCACACAGGGGTCTTCACGCTCTACTGTGGGGCTATCGATTACGAGATCAAAGTCGCCATCGATAATATCGTCCTCAGACTGTCCGACCGAGACCACCTTCCATCCGGGTTGAAGCCGTTCAAGATATGTCGGGATACCTCGGTCTTTGCGCGCATGTCCGTTCCCAGTGATCACGGCAACCGGGCCACCCGTTTCTTCCATCGCGCGCATCACGGCGCGAGCCAGCACAGCATCGCGCAGTCGCTGGATCGCAACCATCTGGGGTAACATCTCGGGCGGGAGAGCATCGCAATGCGCGGCCAGTTGATCCGCCTCGCGCGCCTCCTGCTCCTCAGGCGTCAGCGGTACAGTCAAACCATAGCGCGCCGCATCTGCACCCAACGCGGTGGCTGCTCCGCGTTCCATCGCGGCCCGCGCGGCAGCACGCGGCACCATGGCCCCGTAAACCGGCGCACCGGAGGCCTTGAAAACTGGATAATAAAGCCTAAGAGGTGGCCAACCGCTTTCTGCCCATTGCAGAATGCGGCTCAACTCTTCAGGGTTGGACACCGCTTTTTGCGCCAGCCGTTGCGCGCCTTCTTCGGTAACCATCTCCCAGACAACAGCCGAGGGTGAGATTTTCATAATCGCTTCAGCTTGAATAAGGTGGTGGCGGGGATTGTCGTGAACCTCTCCCAGAATGACCACATCCGCATCCCGCATCGCGAGAGCCACATCATCAGAAATAAGATTTTCCGCCAGTCCGGGTCGCGCCGCTGTAACCGTAAGGCCCAGAACACACGCAAGAATCGCAAGCTGTTTCATGCGATGAAGTGTTGCACCTCGTTCGACTGGGCTTCAAGGTTCTTGCGCATTTTTGCGAACGCTGCGGCCTCAAGCTGTCGCACCCGCTCCTTGGACAGTCCCAACTCGACGCCGAGACTCTCCAGTGTCCGCGCAGGCTCGCGCAGTTTGCGTTCGCGCACAATGAACCGCTCGCGGTCATTCAGTGCGTTCATCGCGATCAGCAACCACTGGCGCAACTGTTCGGTGTCGTGGGTGTGTTCAACTGCTTCGGCGGCCTGTTCGCGTTCATCTTCCAGCGCATCGATCCATTCGCGCCCGTCTTCGTCGGCGGATTGCACCGCGTTCAGTGAAAAATCCGACCCTGACAGCCGACCTTCCATCAGTTCAACGTCGCGCAAAGGAACCCCGATTTCCGTGGCGATCATCTGATGCAGCTGGTGGCGGTCCAGTTCAAGCCCTTCGGTTGCGGCCTCGCGTTCCAGCCGGGCCTGAACCCGACGCATGTTAAAAAACAGCGATTTCTGCGCCGAGGTGGACCCCGTTCGCACCATGGACCAGTTCCGCATCACATAATCCTGAATGCTCGCCTTGATCCACCACACCGCATAAGTCGAAAACCGCACCCCGCGATCAGGGTCGAACTTGTCTGCGGCCTTCATCAAACCCAGACCGGCCTCCTGGATAAGGTCATTCATCGGCGCGCCATAGCGTTTGAACTTGGCCGCCATCGAAATTGCCAGCCGCATATACGCTGTGATCAGGCGGTGCAGCGCCTGTTCATCACGCTGGTCACGCCAGGCATAGGCCAGCCTCAGTTCCGTTTCCGCATCCAGCAACTCGGCCTTCATCGCTTGCCGGGACATCGAAAAATCTGTCGCGTTGTCCAGTGCCATAAACCTCTCCCCTGATTTGCAGGCGTTGGCCGGGCTTGCCATGCCGACCTATGACCGATACGCAAAACAGCACCAATTGGATCATCTTTAGGTAAGTACTGTGGCGTCAGATTTAACCTTAATTCTGGGCGGAGCTGCTTCGGGCAAGTCGGCATTTGCCGAGAACCTCGTTGTTTCCACAGGGAAAAATCGAGTTTACCTAGCGACATCACAAGTGTTTGATGACGAGATGCGGCAGAAGGTTGATCGCCATCTGGTACAGCGGGGCGGCGGTTGGACCACGATTGAAGAGCCCCTTGATCTGAGGCCGGTGCTGTCCAGCCTATCCTCGGATCAGGTGTGTCTGGTAGATTGCGCCACTCTATGGGTCAGCAATCATTTGCTGGCCGAAACCGATCTGGGGGCAGTCCAAACTGACCTGCTAAAGGCCCTGCGCGCATGTACAGCGCAGGTAGTGATCGTGTCGAACGAGGTCGGGCACGGTATTGTTCCCGATAACCCGCTTGCCCGTCGCTTTCGCGAAGCGCAGGGTCGGCTGAACATCGCACTTGCGGCACAGGCTGATCTGGTGGTGCAAGTGACCGCCGGGTTGCCGTTGGTCCTGAAAGGGCAGCTGCCGTGACGCGACTGCATCTTGTTCGCCATGGGCCTACGCATGCAAAGACGATGGTTGGCTGGTCCGATCTGCCTGCTGATCTAAGCGATACATCAGCGCTGAAGCGCCTGCACGATCATTTGCCACCCGATGCACTTGTGATTTCGTCCGACCTGTCGCGTGCAATTGACACTGCTTCGGCCATTCAGGGCCAGCGTCACCGTCTGCCACATCATCCAGACCTGCGGGAAATCCATTTCGGTCGGTGGGAGCTTCGCGGGTTTGCCGATATTGAAGCCGAAGACCCCGAGCTGGCTTTTGCCTATTGGGACAACCCCGGTGATGTCCGCCCACCGCAAGGTGAAAGCTGGAATGAGGTTCGCGACCGGGTCGATTCCGCGATCGACGCGCTTATGTCCGCGCATACGGGCCGCGATCTGGTGATCGTCGCGCATTTCGGCGTGATCCTGACACAAGTGCAGCGCGCCCTTGGTCTGGACGGGCAGCAGACCTTTGCGCATCGGATCGACAACCTTTCGGTGACGGATATCGCTGTCAACGGTGAGGCGTGGACTGTCGGGTCGATCAATCACCTTCCGTGAACAGGTCCAACACAAATCACTGATTTACCGGTCCGCAAAGCTGAGGCATCGTCCGCGCATGACTTATGACCTTTATATCGGCGATCGCCTCTTCTCCAGCTGGTCAATGCGCGGCTGGTTGATGCTTGAGAAATTCAACCTGCCCTATCGCAGCCACATGATCGGCCTCTATTCCGGTACCATGGCGCAAGACATGGAACCGCTGGCCCCTGCCCGCCTTGTTCCCGCCTTGCGCCTGCCGGATGGAACGGTTGTGGGGGAAAGCCTGGCGATGGCCGAAACCCTGGCCGAACGCCACCCCGATGCCGGGTTGTGGCCTTCGGATGCCGCAGCCCGGGCAACGGCCCGCTGGCTATGCGCTGAAATGGTAGCCGGATTCAGCGCCCTGCGTGGAGAATGCGCCATGCAGCTGCGCAACGTGTGGCAAGGCTTTACGCCGTCTGAGGCGACTTTGTCAGATCTGGAGAGGATTGAAACACTCTGGGCACATGCGAGGAGCGTGTCAGGGGCAGACCAAGGCCCGTTATTTGGTGCCTATTCACTGGCAGACGTCTTCTACACACCCGTTGCTGCGCGGATTATAGGATATGGGCTGCCGGTGTCAGAGGCGAACCGGGCTTATTGCATGGAACTGCTCTCTGATCCCATCGTCAGACAGTGGCGCGCCATGGGATTGACCGTAGAGTATGACACCTTCCCATACGCGCAGGACTTGCCGTCCGGCCCTTGGCCAGTCGGGGGTGTTTCTGCTGCGAAGCCGGTTTCAGGTGGTCCGTCAATCAACGCCGCCTGCCCGTATTCCGGCAAGCCTGTCACCGATTTCCTGGAGCTTGACGGGCAATGCTGGGGGTTCTGCAACCCATTCTGCCGGAACAAAACTGTGGCCGACCCCGGAGCATGGCCCAAATTCGCGGCCATGCGCGCAGCCGTTAACGACTCTTAAACCAGAACCGTGGCAGCAACGTCCTGTTAACCAAAACAGGACTGCCATGGTCGCCCGCGCCCACACCGTTGCTTTTCAAGGGGTCGATGCCCGCCCGGTCGAGGTGCAATGCGCGGTGTCACCCGGACTGCCAGCCTTTTCCATCGTGGGCCTGCCCGACAAAGCCGTGTCCGAGGCGCGTGACCGCGTCCGCAGCGCGCTGAACGCGATGGCCATCGCGCTGCCGTCCAAGCGGATCACCATCAATCTGTCCCCCGCCGACCTTCCTAAAGAAGGCAGCCATTTCGACCTGCCCATCGCGGTCGCGCTTTTGTCCGCGCTCGACATCATCCCTGCCGATGCCGCGGAAAGCACCGTTGCATTGGGGGAGTTGTCACTCGACGGTTCTCTGGTGCCCGTTGTTGGTGCTTTGCCCGCCGCGATGACGGCAGCTTCAGAAGACCGCGCCTTGCTTTGTCCGCGCGCCTCCAGCGCCGAGGCGGCCTGGGTAGATGCCACTCAAGTGATCGGCGCCGGATCACTTGGAGAGGTCGTGCGTCATTTCTCGGGCCAATCCCCTTTGCCAGCGGCGCAAGCTGGCGAAGTGAACCTGACACCGTCCAACCGCGACCTGCGCGATGTGAAAGGGCAGGAGCGCGCCAAACGCGCCCTGGAAATCGCCGCCGCCGGACGTCACCACTTGATCATGATCGGCACGCCGGGATCGGGCAAATCCATGCTGGCGGCGCGGCTTCCCGGAATTTTACCGCCGCTTACTGCCGTGGAAGCCCTGGAGACGTCGATGATCCAATCGCTATGTGGGTTACTGGATGAAGGCGGAATAAACCGCACTCGCCCGTTCCGCGAACCGCACCACACGGCCTCGATGGCGGCCATAGTTGGTGGTGGGAAAGGGGCCAAACCGGGCGAAATCTCATTGGCCCATAATGGTGTGCTGTTCATGGATGAATTCCCCGAATTTCCACGCACCGTTCTGGAAACCCTGCGGCAACCCATTGAAACCGGCGAAGTCATGGTGGCGCGCGCGAACGCCCATGTGAAATACCCCTGTCGTTTCATGCTGGTCGCCGCCGCCAACCCTTGCAAATGTGGCTATCTGACCGATCCGTCCCGTGCCTGTTCGCGGGCACCGGGATGTGGCGAAGATTACCTGAACCGAATCTCGGGCCCGTTGATGGACAGGTTCGACCTGCGGATCGAAGTTCCGCCCGTGGGCTTTACCGACCTTGATCTGCCCCCTTCGGGCGACAGTTCGGCGACGGTTGCAGCACGTGTCGAAAGGGCGCGTGCCATTCAGGCAGACCGGTTTTGTGACACGCCGGAGTTACGACAAAACGCTGATGCAGAAGGCAAAATACTGGAAGAGATCGCCACGCCCGATGCCGAAGGAAAAGAGCTGCTGTTGAAAGCCGCTGATCGTTTCGGCCTGTCAGCCCGGGCTTTCCATAGAATCCTGAGGGTGGCGCGCACCATCGCCGATCTGGACGGCGCGACCGATATCCGCCGCCAACACGTGGCCGAGGCACTTAGTTTTCGGATCTCTGCCCGGGTTATGGCCTAAAGCTTGGCCTCGATGGCCTGCCAGATCTTTTCAGCAATATTTACGCCGTCAAACCGTTCCAACTCCTGAATGCCGGTCGGTGAAGTCACGTTAATCTCGGTCAGATAGTCGCCAATAACGTCAATTCCGACAAAGACCTGACCCTTTTCCTTCAGCAAAGGCCCAATCGCCGCACAGATCTCAAGATCGCGTTCGGACAAGCCGATCTTTTCCGGACGTCCGCCAACATGCATGTTCGACCGCGTTTCGCCTTTGGCGGGTACCCGGTTGATTGCGCCGACCGCTTCGCCATCCACCAGAATCACCCGTTTGTCGCCATTGCTGACATCCGGCAGGAATTTCTGCACGATCAAAGGTTCGCGCGAGAATCCGGTGAACAGCTCATGCAAGGAAGTCAGGTTGCGGTCATTGGCGTCAAGCCGGAACACACCCGCGCCGCCATTCCCGTAAAGCGGCTTGAGGATGATATCGCCGTGCTTTTCCTTGAACGCCTTGATCGTCTGCAAATCACGCGCAATCGTTGTTGGCGGGGTCAGGTCGGGGAAATCCAGCACCAGCAGCTTTTCCGGGTAGTTGCGCACCCAGAACGGATCGTTGACGACCAGCGTCTGACCCTTGAGACGATCCAGCAAATGCGTGGACGTGATGTAATGCATGTCAAATGGCGGGTCCTGACGCAGCCAGACGACATCGAAATCGGCAAGATCCACCTCACGTTCGGGACCCAGAACCGCAGGATCTCCGGCAACCCTTTGCACGGTCATGTCGTGACCTCGCGCGGTGATGCGACCCTGTTGATAGGCCAAGTGATCCGGACCGTAGAAAAACAAAGAATGCCCGCGCGCCTGTGCCTCTTCCGCCAGACGGAATGAACTGTCGGCGTTGATATCCACGGCCCCGATCGGGTCCATTTGAAAGGCGATTTTCATGGCATGTCCCTCAGTTTCCCGCCAGATACATGGACCAGCACGCCTGTGGGTTCAATGGGGCTTAGCCAAAACCAAAGGCGTTTTCGATGATTTGAACCGCGCCAGAACCATCCACAAGCGCCGCGTCAAAGCGCACGTTTGTCAGCTGCCCGTCCGGCTCGTTTTCCAAGAACTGCGCGGCAGAGGCGTAAATCCGTTCGATCTGCCTGCGGCTGATCCGGGCAGCGGCCTTTTCAAAGCTGGTGCTTTTTTTAACTTCGATGAACACAAGCCCGTCGCCGTCGCGTGCAATCAGATCGATCTCTCCGCCAGCGCCCCGCCAGCGACGATGCGCTATGGCAAAGCCCCGACGCTCGTAATCTGCGGCGACCTGTGACTCTGCGGCCTGTCCGGCGTGGTAAGAGATCGAACCCTGTTGTTCACGCCGCCCCATGTCATCCCTTGCCCAATTTCAATGCTTTCTGATAAATCGGTCGGCGCGGCAGGTCGTACATTTCCGAGACAAGATCCGCTGCATCCCGAACTGAGTGATTTTCCAAAGCTCGTTTCAAAGCTTCTTCTAGATCGGATTCGTTAACACTTTGCGAATGACCGCGGTCCACCAGCAGGACGATCTCACCCTTGACGGTCTTGTCCCGATACTCCTCTGCCAGTTCGGACAGGCTGCCGCGGCGGACCTCCTCAAACTTTTTTGTCAGCTCTCGACAAAGCGCAGCCTGCCGTTCAGGCCCCAGGCATTCAGCCAGGTCCGACAGACAGGCGGCAACGCGTTTCGGAGATTCGTAGAACACCAATGTGCCGGGGATGTCCTTCAACGCCTCGATACGGGTGCGGCGTGCTTTGGATGCGTTGGGAAGGAAGCCTGCAAAAAAGAAGGCGTCCGTGGGAAGCCCCGCCAACGTCAGGGCCGTTACAACGGCAGACGCGCCCGGGGCGCAGGTCACGGTATACCCGGCTTCGGCGGCCTGCTTGCCCAAATCATAGCCCGGATCGGCAATTAGCGGCATTCCTGCTTCGGACGCGTAGGCCACCGATTGCCCTTGCGCCAGCGCCTCGATGATCTTGCCGCGTGCGCCTGCGCCGCTGTGGTCGTGATAGGCTTGGATTCGTCGGCCTTCCAGCGGGATGCCATGTATTTCCATCAAGCGACGTAAACTGCGGGTGTCTTCTGCCGCAATCACATCGGCTGAGGCCAAAACATCCAAGGCCCTGAGCGTAATGTCGCGTGCTGTTCCAATCGGAGTGGCAACAAAATACAGGCCCGCAGCCAACTTGATCTTTTGGAAATTCAAAGCTGGACCCTCACAGCGTGACGTTTATTATCGCGGCTCAACAGAACAGAAGCATTCGCAGCCGCCGGATCAGGGAGTTTTCATTTAGATGTTTACCGTTTGCAAGCCCGTAAGCAAGCTGGCGAAAGTCGCCGCTGCCCTGACGACCGCAGCGTTTCTTGCTGCCTGTGAACCAGGTGGTCTTGGCGGAGGTCCCTCGATCAATACTGCAAAGCCGGTTCCTGTCGCCTTGCTGGTTCCCAGAGGATCTGCGCAATCTGGTGATGCAGCGCTGGCGCAAAGCCTTGAGAATGCCGCGCGTCTTGCGATGTCGGATTTGCCGAATGTCCAGATCGACTTACGCGTTTATGACACGGCCGGAAACCCGAACACGGCGACGGCCGTTGCACAGCAGGCTGTCGCGGACGGAGCAAAAATCATCATTGGTCCAGTATATGCCCAAGCAGCGAATGCTGCGGGATTGGCGGTGCTGAGCAAGAACGTCAACGTTCTTTCGTTTTCAAACAACGCCAGCATTGCAGGCGGCAACGTCTTTGTATTGGGCCCGACCTTTGACAACACGGCCAACCGGCTGGTGAATTATGCGGGCAGTCAGGGCAAGGTCAACACCGTGGTCGTGCACAGCAACGACGCCGCAGGACAGTTGGGCCGGTCCGCAATCGCCAATGCCATAGCGAACAGTCGGGTCAACAATGCAGGGACCGTCGCATACGACCGGTCGCAACAGGGTGTCATTAATGCGGTTCCCACGATCAAGGCCACTGTCGATTCGACGGGCGCGGATTCGATCTTTCTGACGGCGACCACGGCGGGGGCATTGCCGCTGTTCTCGCAATTGCTGCCAGAGGCCGGTGTTCCTCCGTCAACCACGCAATTCATTGGCCTGACACGTTGGGATATCCCTCCGCAAACTCTGGAGCTTCCGGGGGTTCAGGGGGGGTGGTTTGCGTTGCCTGACCCGTCCAAGGCACAAGCCTACCGTCAGCGTTACAACGCAACCTACGGCGAAGCACCGCACCCGATCAGCGGCTTGGCCTATGACGGCATCGCCGCAATTGGTGCCTTGGTCAGCCAGGGCAAATCAGACGCCCTGACCGCTTCGGCCCTGACGCAGAACGCCGGTTTCCAGGGTGTTGGCGGCATCTTCCGCCTACGCCCGGACGGCACCAACGAACGCGGTCTGGCCGTTGCCACGATCCAGAACAAACAGGTGGTTGTGATTGACCCTGCCCCACAAAGCTTCTCTGGTGCCGGTTTCTGATCTGACGGGCGCGATCAACGTGCCCGAAAGCGCGTTGATCTGCCCCGCCGGAGACATCTTCGACAGCACTGCCGTCAATGATGCACTGGCTCAGGCCTTTGAGGTCTGCCCGGACAACACCAAAATGCGGTCCGAGACGGTGCGCATTCTGCGCGAGGCTCAAAAGTCTGGCCGCGCGGCCATTGCAGAGGCATTTGGCGAACGTCCTTTCGACGCGCGCGCACTCACGCGCTCATATACATACCTGACGGATCAACTGGTTGGGACGGCGATGCTGGTCTCAAGCACACGCCTGCATCCGCTTGCAACACCCACCCAAGGTGAAAAGATCGCCGTTCTGGCTGTTGGCGGTTACGGGCGTGGGGAAATGGCGCCGTTTTCAGATGTCGACCTGCTGTTCCTCACCCCCTACAAGATCACCGCATGGGCCGAGAGCGTCATCGAGTCGATGCTTTATATCCTGTGGGATTTGCGGCTTAAGGTCGGGCATTCGTCACGCACGATCAAAGATTGTCTGCGGTTGGGTGCCGAGGATTTCACGATCCGCACAGCGATGTTGGAGCAACGCTATCTGGCCGGTGACAAGGCACTGGCGGACGGGTTGGACCGAAGGCTGAAAGACGAACTGTTCAAGGGAACCGAACGCGAGTTCATCGAAGCCAAGTTGCACGAACGTGACGAACGCCACCACAAACAAGGCGAGCGTTACATGGTCGAACCCAACGTGAAGGAAGGCAAAGGCGGCCTGCGCGACCTGCAATCCCTCTACTGGATCGCGAAATATATCTATGGCGTTCAGGACGTGGCCGAACTGGTGCCTTTGGGCTTGTTCACCCCCGAAGAGTTCAAAACCTTTGTTCAGGCCGAAGAATTCCTTTGGGCTGTGCGCTCGCACCTGCATCTAGTCACCGGTCGCGCGACCGAGCAGCTTACCTTTGACATGCAGGTCGAGGTCGCCGCACGCATGGGGTACGAGGACCGCGCCGGGCGTCGCGCGGTCGAAGTGTTCATGCAGCGGTATTTCCGCGAAGCCACACGCGTAGGTGAGTTGACGCGCATCTTCCTGACCAAACTCGAAGCGCTGCACATGAAAGGTGCGCCGTTGCTGGAGCGCATTTTTCGCAGACGTCGACGGGTCAAGGCAGGTTACAAGGTGGTTCACGGCCGTCTGGATCTGGTGGAACCTGAAAAATTTCTATCCGACAAAGTGAACCTGCTGCGCCTGTTCGAAGAAGGTTTGCGGACAGGTATGCTGATCCATCCCGATGCTATGCGGCTGGTCAGCGCGAACCTACATCTGATCGATGACGAGATGCGCGGCGACAAGGAAGCCCAGCGCATTTTCTTGGATCTGATGTTGAAACACGGCAACCCAGAACGCGCATTGCGAAGGATGAACGAGCTGGGCGTACTGTCCGCTTTCCTGCCCGAGTTCGAGCATATCGTGGCGATGATGCAGTTCAATATGTATCACAGCTATACGGTGGACGAGCATACGATCCAATGCATCGTCAATCTTGCCCAGATCGAACGCGGAGAGCTGGTCGAATCCCTGCCTCTGGCGTCATCGATTCTGAAAGGCGGGGTGAACCGAAAGGTGCTGTATGTCGCGCTTCTTCTTCATGACATTGCGAAAGGTCGCCCCGAAGATCACTCGATTCTGGGGGCGCAGATCGCGCGCAAGGTGGCGCCTCGGCTCGGCCTGAACAAATCGGACTCCGAAACCGTCGAATGGCTGGTGCGCTATCACTTGCTAATGTCCGATATGGCCCAAAAACGCGATATCTCCGACCCTCGGACGGTGCGCGATTTTGCCAAGGCCGTTCAGACAACCAAGCGGCTTGATCTGCTGACGGTTCTGACGGTTTGTGACATTCGCGGTGTTGGCCCGACCACCTGGAACAACTGGAAGGCCACCTTGCTGCGCGCCCTGCATGCTGAAACAAAGCGTGCACTGGAAACCGGTATGGAAGACCTGAACCGGGCAAACCGGGGGGCCGAAGCCAAAACAGCGCTGCGCCGTGCTTTGGACAACTGGTCCAAAGCTGACCTCAAGGTCGAGACCGGGCGCCACTACGCCCCGTATTGGCAGGGCCTGAATCTTGCGACGCATATCGAGTTTGCCGAGATGCTGCACGCGCTGGAACAAAGCGGCGACCCCGGCGCGATGGAAATTCGCCTGCAACCTGATGAAGACCGTGATGCGACGCGGGCCTGTTTCGCTATGGGCGATCACCCCGGTATTTTTGCCCGCATCGCCGGGGCACTGGCCTTGGTCGGCGCGAATGTCGTCGATGCCCGCAGCTACACCACCAAAGACGGCTACGTAACGGACGCGTTCTGGATACAGGACGCCGAGGGGCACCCGTTCGAGGCATCGCGCCTTCCACGCCTGACGCAGATGATTCACAAGACCCTGCGCGGTGAAGTCGTCGCCAAGGAAGCACTGAAGTCACGTGACAAGATCAAGAAACGCGAACGCGCTTTCAACGTGCCAACACATATCACGTTCGACAATGAGGGCTCTGAAATCTACACGATCATCGAAGTAGACACACGCGACCGCCCCGGCCTGCTGTTTGACCTGACCCGGACCCTGGCCGCGGCGAACGTGTATATCGCCAATGCCGTGATTGCGACCTATGGCGAGCAGGTGGTCGATACGTTCTACGTCAAGGACATGTTCGGCTTGAAGTATTACTCGGAAAGCAAGCAGCGCGGACTTGAGGCGAAGCTGCGCACGGCAATCACCGAAGGCGCCGAGCGTGCGGCCTCATGAAGCAAATACGCTTGTTCTCGGGCTTGTTCACGGTCGGCTTCTGGACGCTCGCCAGCCGAATTCTGGGGTTTCTGCGGGAAATACTGCTGACGGCCTATATCGGACCGGGCCCAGTGATGGATGCCTTTGTTGCTGCCTTTCGCCTGCCCAACATGTTCCGCCGCTTTTTCGCCGAGGGGGCATTTAACGCGGCCTTTGTGCCGATGTTTTCCAAACGACTGGAAGCAGACGAAAACCCTCAGGGTTTTGCGCAGGACGCATTCAATCTTCTGGCCGTGGCTGTTCTTGCGCTGGTCGGGCTGGCCATGGTTTTCATGCCCGGTCTGGTGTGGCTGACCGCCGAAGGGTTTTACGGCGATGAACGGTTCGATCTGGCGGTGGACTATGGATATGTTGTGTTTCCATACATCCTGTTCATGTCTCTGGCTGCCTTGTTTTCAGGCGTTCTGAATGCAACCGGGCGGTTCGCGGCGGCGGCAGCCGCACCTGTTCTGCTGAACATCTTCGCTTGCACCGCCCTGATTGCCGGTGCCATGTCCGGCGGCGAGGTGATCCGGTGGTTGATCCCTGTCATTCCAGTGGCCGGTGTCGCGCAGCTGGCGCTGGTCTGGATCGCAACCGAACGCGCCGACATCCGCATCCGCCCCAGCATGCCGCGCCTGACGCCTGAAATGCGACGGATGGTACGTATCGCGGTCCCGGCCGCGCTGGCGATGGGGGTCACACAGGTTAATCTCGTTGTCGGGCAATTGGTTGCATCGAAAACCGAAAATGCCGTCAGCTGGCTTTTTGCCGCAGACAGGCTCTACCAGTTGCCTTTGGGTGTTGTAGGCATTGCTGTCGGCATAGTCTTGTTGCCGGACCTGTCCCGCCGTTTGCGTGCGGAGGACAAAGAGGGCGCACGCAATGCCTTTTCCCGGGCCGGTGAGTTCACACTGCTGCTGACGCTGCCTTCGACTGTGGCCTTCGTGGTTATGCCAACCCCCCTCGTATCGGTGCTGTTCGAACGTGGTCAGTTCGGCCCCGAGGATACGGCCGCCACGGCCCTTGCGGTTGCCATCTATGGGGTCGGGCTTCCGGCCTTCATGTTGCAAAAATTGCTGCAACCGCTGTTCTTTGCGCGCGAGGATACGCGTTCCCCGTTTCACTACGCAGTTGTTGCGATGATCGTGAACGCTGCTCTTGCGTTTGGTCTGTTTCCACTGGTGGGCTGGATCGCGCCAGCAATTGCCGCATCGACTGCGGGGTGGGCGATGGTGGTGCTACTGGCTTTCGGCGCACGACGTATGGGTGAAGAGGCGCGCTTTGATGTCCGGTTCAAAAAGCGCGCGGGCCGGATTGTGGCCGCTTCGCTTGGGATGGGCGCGATCTTATACGCCGCGCTCTACCTGTTCGGGTGGGCGCTGGAAGTTTCCGGCTGGCGTTATCTGGCACTGCTGATCCTGATCATGGTCGCTGCCGTCTCATATTTCCTTCTGGGTCATATCTTCGGCGCCTTCAAACTGTCGGAGTTCAAACACACTCTGCGCCGGTCCTGATCAATCCCGGCGAATGCGTCCGACGATCCGGGACCACGCGCCCGGTGCAACAAGAAAAGACAAGCCAAAACCGGTGGCAAACCCACCCAGATCGGCAACCCATTCCCAGTTGCCACCAAAGATCAGGCCGAAAAGAAACTGTATGCCCATAAGGACTGCAATCAATTGAAATGCCCGTGCTTGGTTTGCACCTACAAGTGACAGTTTGCGCCACAACAGCCACGTGAATGCGCCGATCAGGCCATACACCGGCGGGAACCCTCCGATCAGCGGATAGCGTGGGTCCAGTAACACGGCATAAGCCAACGCGCCGCCAATGCCCGACACAACAAAAATCAGCAGCATCGGGAAACCGCCGAACACTTCGCCAACCATTTTGCCCATCGCCAGCACGAAAACACAGACGAAAATCGCCTGCGTGAAATTTGCGGACACAAAGGGGTAGGTCACGAAGCGGATGACATGTTCGAATGGCCAGCGCCCGTTCAGTACCATCCAGTCGAAAATATCCGCCGAGAACGCATAATGCTGGATCGCATCCAGCCGCCAGCCCACCGCTGTTGGCCCTCCGACAAGCCCGCGTGATCCCAGCGTGAAGGCAATTTCTATCCCGATGATGAACAGAACCAGCGCCACCACAGCAGGTGGCAGGGGGTTCACAGGCGGTGTGTAATGCTCACTGCTCATTGGGCTGGCCTTTCGCGGCTGTTGACGTCCCTTTGCCTCATGGGTAAGCGACGGGGGCTGATTTTTCCAGACAGGAGTTCCCTTTGATGACTGAGTCCCAATTCACGCCGCGCGTGTTTTCCGGTGCGCAGCCTTCGGGCAATTTGCATCTCGGCAACTATCTCGGGGCGCTTCGGAACTGGGTGAGAATGCAGAGCGAGGAATTTGAGACTATCTATTGCATGGTCGATCTGCACGCGATCACCGTCTGGCAAGACCCAACCGAGTTGCAGCATGCAACGCGGGAGCTTTGTGCCGGTTACATCGCTTCCGGTCTAAACCCGGAAAAATCAATCTTGTTCAATCAAAGTCAGGTGCCGGAACACGCGCAACTGGCCTGGATATTCAACTGTGTCGCGCGCATGGGTTGGATGCAGCGCATGACCCAGTGGAAGGACAAGGCGGGCAAAAACCAGCAGAACGCTTCGCTTGGCCTGTTTGCCTACCCTGCTCTGATGGCAGCCGATATTCTGATCTATCACGCAACCCATGTGCCAGTTGGAGAAGACCAGAAACAGCATCTGGAGTTGACCCGCGACATCGCCATAAAATTCAACAACGATTTTGGCGTCGATTTCTTTCCCATCACCGAGCCGGTGATCGAAGGGTCAGCCACAAGGGTCATGAGCTTGCGGGATGGGTCCAAGAAGATGTCAAAGTCCGACCCCTCGGACATGAGCCGGATCAACCTGACCGATGATGCCGATGCGATCGCAAAGAAAATCCGCAAGGCCAAGACCGACCCTGACGCTTTGCCGTGGGATGTCGAAGGTCTGGAGGGCCGCCCCGAAGCGCGCAATCTGGTCAATATTTACGCAGCCCTCAGCGACCAGAGCATCGACCAGGTTCTGGCCGAAGTTGGGGGCAAGCAGTTCGGTGATTTCAAACCGATGTTGGCTGATCTGGCAGTCGCCAAGCTGGCCCCAATCTCGACTGAGATGTCGCGTCTTATGGGAGAACAGGCCGAGATTGACCGGATTCTGGCTCACGGAGCCGAGCGCGCGCGTCAGATCGCCGCTCCGATCCTGCAAAAGACCTATGAAATCGTCGGTATGGTCGGATCAGCATCACGCTGAATGCACTGGACCTTCGCCTGACGCCCTCCTAGGGTCTGCCTGAACCACAGGAGGGCGTCATGGCAACCGGCAAAAACATCCGGACCTATTTTCACGGCCAATGGCATAACGGGGATACTCCCATCATGCGCGCAGCGGATCACGGGGCGTGGCTAGGGTCTTCGGTCTTTGACGGCGCCCGTTATTTCGACGGGTTGGCACCTGATCTGCACGCGCATTGCGCCCGGGTGAACCGGTCCGCCGAAGCCCTGATGCTGACACCGACCATGACAACCGAGCAGATGGTCGAATTGGTACATGAAGGGTTGCAAACCTACAGCCCTGACACGGCTGTCTATATCCGCCCGATGTATTGGGGCATTGACGGCGATAGCACGGCAATCGTTCCGCAGGAAAACAGCACAGGGTTTGCCATCTGTCTGGAAGAAATCCCAATGGCACCTGAAACGGCTTCGGCCACGCTGTCGACCACGCGATTCCGTCGCCCGGTACTGGAATCGGCTGTGGTCAATGCCAAGGCCGGGTGCCTTTACCCCAATAATGCGCGCATGTTGCAAGAGGTACGCTCCAAAGGATTCTCGAACGCTCTGGTCGCTGACGCGATGGGCAATGTGGCCGAAACGGCAACGGCCAACATCTTCATGGTCAAGGATGGCGAGGTCTTTACCCCGATCCCCAACGGCACATTTTTGGCAGGGATCACGCGGGCGCGACATATCAAGAATCTGCGCGAGGATGGTGTTACAGTTCATGAAACGGTCTTGGGTTTCGAGGATTTTCACCAGGCGGACGAGGTTTTCATGTCCGGCAATATGAGCAAGATCACACCGGTAACTGCGCTGGAGGACACACAGTTTCAGGTTGGTCCCATTGCCCGCCGTGCCCGCGCACTTTACTGGGACTGGGCTGCAAGCGAACGCTAGTACATCGACATGAACGTGTCCGAGTTGCCAGCACGCAAACGCTCGGGCATGATCCCTTAAAATTGAAGAGGACACCCATGCGTAAGTTCTTAGTTGTTCTGGATGACAGCCGTGAATGCCTGAACGCAATGCGGTTCGCCGCGATGCGTGCCGCGCATACAGGTGGCGGAGTGACGATCTTGTCGGTTATTCCGCCGGACGAGTTCAATCACTGGATCGGTGTTGCCGAAACCATGCGCGAAGAAGCCCGGGAACGTATCCATGCCCATTTCGAAGTCTTCGCCAAATGGATGCGCGACAAACAGAACGTAGAACCTGAACTGGCCATTCGCGAAGGTGATCCGGTGCCGCAGATCATCGAACACGTTCAGTCTGACCCTGAGATCGGCGTTCTTGTTCTTGGGGCGGGGACTGACAAGAAAGGCCCCGGTCCGCTGGTAACCCAGCTCACAAAAAACTCTGGCAGCCTACCGATCCCGATCACGATTGTTCCAGGTGACCTGAGCAAGGAAAAGTTGGAAGAAATCACCTGAGGATCGAACATGGCGAAGACGTTGCAGTTCTGGTTCGACTTCGCCTCGACCTATTCCTATCTCAGCGCGATGCGGATCGAACAGGCTGCGCAGGACAAAGGCGTCCCGGTCGACTGGCAGCCTTTTCTGTTGGGTCCGATTTTCGCGGATCAGGGATGGCGCACGTCACCGTTCAACCTGTATCCGGCCAAAGGGCGCTATATGTGGCGCGACATGGAACGTCTTTGCGGCGCACGAGGGCTGCCGTTGGTTCGGCCTGACCCGTTCCCGCAAAACTCCCTCACCGCAGCGCGCCTGGCTCTGGCCCTTGCGCATCGCGAAGAACGGGCTTCCTTCGCAAAGGCTGTCTTCAGTGCTGAATTCGGGGGCGGGAGGGACATCTCTGACGAAGACGTGCTTGAGGATTGCCTGAAGATGGCGGGTCTGCCTGCGGCAGTGATAAATCGCGCAAAAGATCCGAGCATCAAGGCTGCGCTGTTCGAGCAATCCGCGCGCGCAAAAGCACTTGACCTGTTCGGCGCACCGACTTTCGTGGCAGGAACAGAGCTGTTTTGGGGGGATGACCGGCTGGATGACGCGATTCGTTACGCGGTCACAATTTAGAATCGTTCCAAATATTGACTTCTCCGACCCCTGAGCGCATATCAGAAACACCTCAGACGGAGCTGCCTCATGTTCATCCAGACCGAATCCACCCCAAACCCGGCCACGTTGAAATTTCTGCCCGGCCAAACGGTTCTTGAGGCTGGAACCGCGGATTTCCCGACAGCCGAGGCTGGTGACAAGTCCCCATTGGCCAAACGAATCTTTGCCGTAAACGGCGTGACCGGTGTGTTCTTTGGAAACGACTTTGTCACGGTGACCAAATCCGACGATGTTCAATGGGATCACATCAAACCTGCAATTCTTGGCGCAGTGATGGAGCATTATCAATCCGGCCAGCCCGTCATGGGTGCCGACGCGGCAGCGGCCTCGGGTCATGCCGAACATACCGGAGAAGATGCAGAAATCGTCAACCAGATCAAAGACCTGCTGGACAGCCGCGTGCGCCCGGCCGTGGCACAGGATGGTGGCGACATCACCTTTCATGGTTTTGATCGCGGCATCGTCTACCTGCACATGCAAGGTGCCTGCGCGGGGTGCCCGTCATCAACCCTGACACTGAAGATGGGTATCGAAAACCTGCTGCGCCATTACATCCCCGAAGTGACTGAGGTTCGCCCAGTTGCCGTCTGACCCGACGATCCTGGCATTTGATACATCGGCCGCGCATTGCGCGGCCGCTTTGTTGCGTGGCGGTGTGATCGCAGTATCCCGTGTCGAAGGCATGTCGCGGGGTCAAGCCGAACGATTGATGCCCTTGCTGCAAGAAGTGCTGACCGAGGCCGGTTGCGTATGGGCCGATCTGGACGCTATCGGTGTTGGGATTGGGCCCGGCAATTTCACGGGTATACGCATCTCGGTCTCTGCCGCCCGGGGCCTTGCCTTGGGCCTTGGCGTCCCGGCGGTGGGCGTTTCTGGATTCGATGCTCTGATTGAACTGGCAGAAGAGGGACAGCTACCAGCCATCCCTGCGCCGCGCGAACAGGTGTATGTACAACTTCCCGGAACCGGCCCTTGCCTTTTGCCCAGGGACGAGGCCGAACAGCATGGGCCTTTGTATGTCTGCTCCGATCCCGCATTGCAGGTACAAGCCGTTGCCAGACATGCCGCAAGACGATGGCGCAAGGTCAGTGCACCTCCGGCCCCGCTATATGTCAGACCTGCGGACGCAGCCCCGTCCCGAGATGTGCCGCCTGTGTTACTGGACCAATGACGCCTTACGAGATGGCAGCGACACATGCAGCGGCATTCACCCAGTCACGCCCCTGGACTGCCGATGAATTCGCCAGCCTTTTGGAGAACCGGTTCACTGACTGCGTTGGGGATGCCCGTTGCTTTGCCCTGTTTCAGGTGATCGCGGGTGAGGCAGAGTTGCTGACGATTGCGACTCACCCCGCGTTTCAAAGACAAGGTCTCGGGTTTCAGACCATGCGCATCTGGCACGACCGGGCAGTCACTTTGCAGGCAAACCGCGCATTTCTGGACGTGGCTGCCGACAATGTTGCAGCAATCGCGCTGTACGGGCGATGCGGGTATCGCCAGTGCGGTCGGCGCAAGGGGTATTATTCCAGAAAAACAGGCCCAAATATCGATGCTCTTGTGATGGAACGCCGACTGCCCTAACGGCAACCAAAGATTTTTTAGACCATTTGGTCAGAAATCAATTGACCATGACGGTTGCAAACGTCCTTAATTCCCGCCATCACAACACTTATGCTCGCTAAAAGTGGGTAAACGGGGCTAATCTTACCTCGTGCCAACAAAAAAAATGGGAGACTTAAATGACCCTGATGAAATCCTTGATGGGTGCTGCCGCTGCTGTCGCTCTGACCGCAGGTGCAGCTTTCGCTGAACCGGCGCTGATCTTTGACCTGGGCGGCAAGTTCGACAAATCTTTCAACGAAGCCGCATATAATGGCGCGCAGCGTTGGGCCGATGAGACCGGCGGCGAATACCGCGAGATCGAGATCCAGTCGGAAGCACAGCGCGAACAGGCTCTGCGCCGTTTCGCAGAATCAGGTGCCAACCCGATCATCACCATGGGCTTTGGTATGGCTGATCCATTGTCGGCCGTTGCAGGTGATTATCCTGAAACCAAATTCGTGGCCGTCGACGTGAACTGGCTGGACATCCCCAACATCCGCCAGATCGGCTTTGCCGAGCATGAAGGATCGTACCTGGTTGGCATGATGGCAGCGATGGCATCGAAATCGGGCACCGTTGGCTTCATCGGCGGTATGGACATTCCGCTGATCCGCCACTTTGGCTGCGGATACGCACAAGGCGCCAAAGCCGTGAACCCGGACATCAATGTTGTCGCCAACATGACCGGCACTACCCCTGCGGCGTGGAACGATCCTGTAAAAGGTTCGGAACTTACAAAAGCACAGATCAGCCAGGGTGCTGACGTGATCTATGCCGCGGCTGGTGGTACAGGTGTAGGCGTTCTGCAAACGGCAGCTGACGAAGGCATCCTGTCGATCGGCGTGGACAGCAACCAGAACCACCTGCATCCGGGCAAGGTCCTGACGTCGATGCTGAAGCGTGTGGACGTCGCGGTGTATGACGCGATGAAAGCAGGTGACGCCGTAGAAACCGGCGTGTTCACAATGGGTCTGGCCGAGGAAGGTGTTGGTGTCGCCATGGACGATAACAACAAAGAACTTGTTTCGGCCCAAATGAACGATGCGGTGGAAGAAGCCCGTAAAGCCATCATCAACGGCGATATCACCGTTGTCAGCTATTACGAGAACGACAGCTGCCCCGCACTGCAGTTCTGATACCGCGCGGGGCGGAAGGAACTCTTCCGCCCTGCCATCCACTCTGCCATCCGTGCCACCTGCCGGATGGGCTTTTCGGCAGTTGAGGGTAAGACATGACCGTCCCCGCCATTGAGCTCAAAGGGATTTCCAAATCCTTTGGGCCGGTTCAGGCCAACAAAGACATCTCAATCAGCGTCGCCCCCGGTACGATCCATGGGATCATCGGTGAAAACGGTGCGGGCAAGTCCACGCTGATGAGCATCCTCTACGGCTTTTACAAAGCCGACAAAGGTGAAATTTGGATCAACGGAACAAAGACCGAAATCCCTGACAGCCAGGCGGCTATCGCCTCGGGCATTGGGATGGTGTTTCAGCATTTCAAGCTGGTGGAGAATTTCACGGTTCTGGAAAACATCGTTCTGGGTGCTGAAGATGGCGGCCTTCTGGCTCCGTCTCTGGCCAAGGCCCGCAAAGAGCTGAAAGAACTGGAAGAAGAATACGAACTGTTCGTTGACCCCGACAAACGCATTGATGAGATCGGTGTGGGGATGCAGCAGCGCGTCGAGATTTTGAAGGCTTTGTATCGCAAGGCCGAGATTCTGATTCTGGATGAACCGACTGGTGTTCTGACCCCGGCTGAAGCTGACCAGCTGTTCCGTATCCTGGATCGTCTGCGGGCCGAAGGGAAAACGATCATTGTGATCACCCACAAACTGCGCGAAATCATGGAAAACACCGATACCGTTTCGGTCATGCGCCGTGGGCAGATGACAGCTACGGTGAAAACTTCGGACACCAGCCCGGAAGAACTGGCCGAGCTGATGGTAGGCCGCAAGGTTTTGCTGCAAGTCGACAAGGTGCCTGCGACACCGGGCAAACCCATTCTTGAGATCGAAAAGCTGAGTGTTTTTGATTCCGCCGGAGTTGAACGGGTAAAAGGTATCGACCTGACCGTGCGTGCCGGTGAGATCGTCGGTATTGCCGGTGTGGCGGGCAATGGGCAGTCGGAACTGCTGGAGGTTCTGGGCGGGATGCGTCCGGGACAAGGCTCGATCAAGCTGAACGGCGAACCGCTGGCCCTAAGCGGAGCCGGATCTGACGGTCAGGCGCGTCGTGCACAGCATATAGCGCATGTGCCGGAAGATCGGCAGCGTGAAGGCCTGATTATGGATTTCCACGCGTGGGAAAACGTGGCCTTTGGCTATCACCGGGACCCCGCTTATCAGCGGGGCCTGTTCATGGACAATGCCGCGTTGCGTGCTGATACCGAAGCCAAGATCGAGAAATTCGATGTCCGGCCACCGGATCCTTGGCTTGCAGCCAAGAGCTTTTCGGGTGGAAACCAGCAGAAAATCGTCGTTGCCCGCGAAATCGAGCGAAACCCTGACCTGCTGCTGGTCGGCCAGCCGACGCGCGGCGTTGACATCGGCGCGATCGAATTCATTCACAAGCAGATCGTAGCCCTGCGCGATCAAGGCAAGGCGATCCTGCTGGTTTCGGTTGAGTTGGAAGAGATATTCTCGCTGTCCGACCGGATCGCAGTGATGTTCGACGGGCATATCATGGGTGAACGGCTGCCCAATGAAACAGATGAAAAAGAACTTGGCCTGCTGATGGCCGGTGTTGCAGGAGAGGCCGCGTAGGATGGAAAAAATGCCTAAATGGGCCGATGTCGTTCTGATCCCGCTGATCAGTCTGATGCTGGCCGCTATCCTGTCGGCGCTGGTCATCCTCGCCATCGGAGAAAACCCCGTCGAAGCTGTAAAGCTGATGGTTTCGGGCGCGTTGGGGTCAACCTATGGCTGGGGCTATACGCTCTATTACGCGACGAATTTCATGTTTACCGGTCTTGCGGTCGCCGTCGCATTCCACGCCCGCTTGTTCAACATCGGTGGCGAAGGTCAGGCGATGCTGGGCGGTCTTGGGGTGGCCATGGTTTGCCTTTACGTCGACTGGCCGCATTGGAGCATTGCATTGCTTGCGGCCTGCGCCGCATCAATGCTGTTCGGCGCGTTTTGGGCCGCTATCCCGGCCTATCTTCAGGCCAAGCGCGGCAGCCATATCGTGATCACCACGATCATGTTCAATTTTATTGCCGCTGCCTTTCTGAACTACATGCTGGTCAATGTCATGCGCCCGCAAGGGTCGCAGGACCCGGCAACCGCACGGTTCCCCGAATCCGTCCATCTGCCAACATTCCAGTCAATGTTCTCAACCGCAGAGAACGTGGTGTTCCGGGGGGCTCCGGTAAACATTACGTTCTTCATCGCTTTGCTGGCCTGTGTCGTCGTCTGGGCGCTGATCTGGCGGACCCGGCTGGGCTATGAAATCCGTGCTTACGGCCACTCAGAAACCGGCGCGGTCTATGCCGGCATCTCGCCGGTTCGCATTACCATTGTTGCGATGCTGATCTCGGGTGCGCTGGCAGGTCTGATGGCCATCAACAACGTTATGGGCGAGGCGGAGCGCCTTGTCCTGAACTCGACCGAGGGTGCTGGGTTCATCGGGATTGCAGTGGCCCTTATGGGGCGATCACATCCTTTCGGCGTATTGCTGGCCGCGCTTTTGTTCGGGTTCCTGTATCAGGGCGGGGCCGAGCTGGCACTGTGGGCATCGATCCCCCGCGAACTGATCGTGGTCATTCAGGCGCTGGTGATCCTGTTCACTGGGGCACTGGACAACATGGTACGGATGCCGCTTGAGAAACTGTTCCTTGGTATGCGGAAGAGGGCAGAGTAATGGACTTCTTTGTAACCCTCATCCAGGTTCTGGATTCGACCATCCGCCTTTCCACGCCGCTTTTGCTGGCCTGTTTGGCCGGTCTGTATTCGGAACGGGCTGGCATTTTCGACATCGGGCTGGAAGGTAAGATGCTGGTAGCCGCGTTCTTTTCTGCGGCTGTCGCGGCGGTTACAGGGTCAGTCTGGCTGGGCCTGCTGGCTGGTATCGGATCGTCACTGGTGCTGTCAGGACTGCACGGGTTGGCATCGATAACCTTCCGGGGCAACCAGCTGATCTCGGGTGTCGCCATCAACTTTCTTGCCTCGGGCCTGACGGTGCTTGTCGCCCAAAGCTGGTTCCAGCAGGGCGGTCGCACGCCCTCGCTCTTTGGTGGCGGCCGGTTCGAGCCTATCAATTTTCCATTTTCCGACGCGCTCGGAGGGGTTCCGATTGTCGGCCCGATCTATTCCGAACTGCTCTCAGGCCATTCCATCCTTGTCTATGTCGCATTCCTGATGGTCCCAGCGACATGGTGGGTGCTCTTCCGCACACGGTTCGGCCTGCGCCTGCGAGCTGTGGGTGAAAACCCGGCAGCGGTCGACACAGCAGGCGTGTCCGTGGTTGGCCTGCGTTTCGCAGCCGTCGCGATCTGTGGTGTACTTTGTGGTATTGCAGGTGCTTACCTGGCAACGGCTTTGCAGGCTGGGTTCGTCAAGGAAATGACGGCTGGTCGCGGCTTTATTGCACTGGCTGCCCTGATTTTTGCCAAATGGCGCCCGTGGCACGCCATGTGGGCCTGTTTGCTGTTTGGCCTGCTTCAGGCCGTAGCACTTCGGTTCCAGAACATCGATCTTGGCGGCATAGTGATTCCGGTCCAGGTGATGGATGCCCTGCCCTATATTCTGACAGTCGTTATTCTGGCGGGGTTTGTTGGCAAGGCCGTACCACCGCGTGCAGGCGGAGAGCCCTACATCAAGGAGCGCTGATAAGGCCAGTTCCGAAATGAATTTCGGTCCTGTTCGCTGCAAGGCGGCATGCAGAGTTGATTTTGCATGCCGCAACCGTTCTAAGAGGGTATGCACGTATACCTTCCCATAGCCGAAGTTTCTGTCAGCCCATTCCTGCTGTTGGGGATCGGTGGGGTCGTCGGTGTTTTATCCGGCATGTTCGGGGTCGGCGGAGGATTTTTGATCACTCCGCTGCTGTTTTTTATCGGCATTCCCCCGGCGGTTGCCGTGGCCACATCGGCCAATCAGGTTGTCGCCTCTTCTATTTCGGGATTGCTGGCGCATCTCAGGCGCAAGACCGTGGACCTAAAAATGGGAAGCGTTCTACTGACCGGAGGGTTGTTTGGCGCGGCCCTGGGTATGCTGGTTTTCAATTTTCTCAAACACCTCGGTCAGGTCGATCTGGCTGTACAGATTTGCTACGTCGTGTTTCTGGGGGCCATCGGGACCCTCATGTTCATCGAAAGCCTTTCCGCCATCCGAAAAGCCAGAAAGTCCGGTACTCAACCTGCCCCCAAGCGACGCCAGCGCACATGGGTTCACTCACTGCCCTTCAAGATGCGGTTTAGGGCATCAAGCCTGTACATCTCGGTCGTACCGCCTGCACTGGTTGGGTTTGGTGTTGGCATCCTGTCGGCGATCATGGGTGTCGGCGGCGGGTTCATCATGGTACCCGCGATGATCTATGTTCTTGGAATTCCGACCAAAGTGGTTATCGGGACGTCCCTGTTCCAGATCATTTTCGTCGCCGGTTTTACAACCATGATACATGCGTCAACAAATTTCAGCGTCGACCTTGTCCTTGCTCTGTTCCTTTTGCTTGGTGGCGTTCTGGGCGCACAACTGGGGACGCAGATCGGCGCACGTTTGAAAGCTGAACAACTGCGCATTCTATTGGCGCTGCTGGTCATGAGCGTTGCCGGAAAGATCGGATTTGACCTTCTGTTGCCGCCAACGGAGATCTTTTCTCTGGCAGAACCGGGAGGGGTATGATGTTGATTGATCCGCGCAACGCGACAATTACCGCTCTTGAACTCGAGTGTGATAGAAGGCAAGCCAAGACCCAGCGCAAAGTGACGGTATCATGCATATTTACCTGCCCATAGCCGAAGTCTCGGTAAATGCATTTCTACTCCTTGGTCTGGGTGGAATGGTTGGAATTCTGTCGGGGATGTTCGGGGTCGGCGGCGGGTTCCTCATGACGCCGCTGCTGTTCTTCATTGGCATACCACCGGCTGTCGCCGTTGCAACCGAGGCCAATCAGATTGTTGCCTCGTCCTTTTCCGGGGTGCTGGCCCATTTTCGACGAAAGACCGTAGACCTCAAGATGGGTACGGTATTGTTAACAGGCGGTCTGATCGGGGCTGCGTTGGGTGTTGTTGTCTTTAACTACCTAAAAAGCCTGGGCCAGGTCGACCTTCTAGTAACCCTTTGTTACGTGGTCTTCCTTGGTATCATTGGCAGTCTGATGTTCATCGAAAGCCTGAGGGCGCTGCGCAAAGCCAAAAAAGGCGGGGCAGCGCCAGCCAAGCGCCGCCAACGTGGCTGGGTTCATTCAATGCCCTTCAAGATGCGCTTTCGCACATCAGGTCTTTATATCTCGGTCATTCCACCGGCTGTGGTTGGTCTAAGCGTCGGTGTCTTGTCCGCGATCATGGGTGTCGGTGGCGGTTTCATCATGGTCCCGGCGATGATCTACCTGCTGGGGATGCCTACCAAAGTCGTTGTCGGCACATCGTTGTTTCAGATCATCTTTGTAACTGCATTTACAACAATGCTGCACGCGACCACCAACTATACAGTGGACATCGTCCTGGCGGTTTTGCTGCTGGTCGGAGGCGTCGTTGGCGCTCAGATCGGAACCGTAATCGGATCGCGCATGCCGGCTGAACAGCTGCGCGTTCTGTTGGCGGCGCTGGTTCTGGTCGTCTGCGGCAAGCTGGCCCTTGATTTGCTTCTTGAACCATCCGAGCTTTATTCGCTTGGCAACAGCGGGGGGCATTGAGAATGCTGCGCTATGTCTTTGCCGCTTTGTGCCTGTTCAGCCTGCCAGCCGCTGCCGATGAAGAGCAGGTTGTCCTGGGCCTTAGCCAGGATCGTGTTGCGATCACTGCCGACTTTGACGGGTCCGAGATCCTCATTTTCGGGGCCATCAAACGGGAAACCCCTATTCCCCCAGGCCCACCGGTCGCGGTTATCGTCGCAGTTGCAGGCCCGTCCGAGCCCGTTACGGTTCGCCGCAAAGAGCGAAAGCTGGGAATATGGGTTAACACCGATAGCGTTCTGGTCGACCTGGCACCAAGCTTTTACGCGGTTGCCACCAGCGAACCGTTGGATCAAATTCTGACCGATACCGAAGACCTGCGTCACCGCATTTCGATTGAACGCGCGATCCGGTCGGTGGGAGCGGCAATGCACATCCGTGGTGCTCAGGATTTTGCAGATGCCGTAATCCGTATCCGTGAATCCGAACACCTGTATTCCATCCGCGAGAACACTGTGGCCGTCGACGAACAAACCTTGTTCCGGACGTCAATCGACATGCCCGCGGACCTCACCGAAGGGGATTATTCCGCCCGGATCTTCCTGACCCGCGGAGGAGAGGTCGTATCACAATACGAAACCACAATCGATGTCCGCAAAGTCGGGTTGGAGCGGTTTCTGTACAACATGTCCCGTCAGCAACCCGTTTGGTACGGGCTGATGTCATTGGTTATCGCGATTGCCGCAGGTTGGGGCGCGTCGACAGCGTTCCGTCTGTTGCGGGAAAACTGACACTCACCCCCTGCCGATATAGGGCATGGTCGTGGCCATGACCGTCATGAACTGCACATTCGCTTCGGGCGGCAAGGTGGCCATATGCAGAACAGACCGCGCGGCATCCTCGACCGCCATGGTCGGGTCCGGCGTCTGGCCTGCCGCCTGCGCCGCATCCACCAGATCCTGAACCATCTGCGTGCGTGCATTGCCGATATCGATCTGACCACATGCAATTCCAAAGGATCGCCCATCCAGTGAAAGGCTGCGCGTCAGCCCGGTAATGGCATGTTTGGTCGCCGAATAATGTACAGAATTCGGGCGCGGAACATGCGCAGCAATCGAGCCGTTATTGATGATCCGCCCGCCCTGCGGGCTTTGATGACGCATGATCCCAAAGGCCTCGCGCGCGCATAGAAACATACCGTTCAGGTTGACGTTGACGGTTTGATACCAATCGTCCAGCGCGATTTCGTCGACTGTGCCGCCGCGGGCAAAAATACCAGCGTTGTTAAACAGAACATCAAGTCGCCCTGCCCGCTCCGTGAAGGCGTGGAACGCCTGTTTGACTGCGTCCGGGTCGGTCACATCTGCGGGCAATGCTATGGCCGCCGGGTATTCCTGCGCGAGGGCATTCAGCTTGTCCGCGCTGCGCGCCAGCAGCCCGACCGTCCAGCCCTGTACCAGAAAAAGCTCGGCGGTGGCCCGACCGATGCCAGAGCTTGCACCAGTTACGATTATGGAACCCATGTCTCTTCTGTCTCCAGTGTGAGTGAAACTGCGGGGACCGCGCGCAAATCATCTATCTGCAACGGGTGGGTGGGTTTTGACAATCGATTGCGAACCACCCAGATCAAACGCTCTTGTGCGCGGGTGATCGCAACATAAGCCAAACGCTTCCACAAAGGTTGCCCGGCCTCGGAACGGCCCATACGGGCCGCGGCGTAAATGTCAGGGGCAAACACCTGAACCGTGTCCCACTGTGATCCTTGTGCCTTATGTATCGTCACCGCAGCCCCGTGCAAAAACGTCGCCCCCATACGGGCAGCAAAAGGAATGAAGGGCTCTTCCTCATCCGGTTTTTCGATCTGGACAATCGACGCGGCGCTGACCTGAGGGTCTTCGGCCCCCATCACATGCAAGCGAGAAAACCCCGGTTTGCGACCGGGACCAAGATAGACAACCTGGGCCCCTTTGATCAGGCCGCGCGCCTCAAGATCCAACCGCTTCTTGCGGTGCTTCAACGGCAACTCGATCCCGTCGCAGATCAGCGGCTCGCCTTCCAAAAGCTCCGTATCCGGTGCACCATGAACCTGCCTGAACGCCTGTATCAAACGAATGCGCGTGGCGTTGCGCCAGACCAGAACCGGGCTGCGCGCCATCAGATCAACTTCGACCCGCTGCCCCCAAACGACCCTGTCATCCCGCCGGGCAGTGTCTTCGACCAGACGTTCAAATTCTTCAAATCCCATCGACGGATCGGCAAGAGCGTGCGCCAGATCCAGGATCGGGTTATCTGCATCCTGCCGATGCACACGCTGAAGCGTCAGCTTTCGCGGTTCGGGCAAGGCTTCAAACACCATGCTGCCGGACTGATTGACCGGAGCCAGCTGTGCGGGATCACCGAACAGTAGAAGGGTCGGGAATATCTCTTTCAGGTCCTCGAACTGACGATCATCCAGCATCGACGCCTCATCGACAAACCCGATATCCAGCGGTTCCTCACGGCGTTTCCAACCGGTAATGAAATCTGAACCGCGCAATCCGGCTGCGGCCAGCGCTCCGGGTATCGATTTGTTGTTATGATAAAACGCAGCAGCACGGTCCAAAGCTTCGTCTGTCAGACCTTCGATCTCGGGACGCTCATCATTTCCGGCCAGCCACTCGGCGATACGCTCGTATTCCGGGTCATAAACCGGCGTATAAAGGATGCGGTGAATAGTAGTTGCCGGAACACCGCGAAGGCGCAGAACACTTGCGGCTTTGTTTGTGGGGGCCAGAATGGCAAGGCTGCGCTTGTCTCTGGATTTCCGGCTTTCGTAATCGCCAGACACGACCTGAACGCCGGTCTCCGCCAGCGCTTTGTAAAGTTCGGCCAGTAGCAACGTTTTGCCGGACCCGGCCTTGCCGATGACAGCCATCACGCCAGACTTCCCTGCCCCCGGCAGTTTGAGAAGGGCATCGTCCTCCAGGTCGACACCGGCTGAGCGCAGCATCTCGGCGATGCTGTCATACGCGGCGGCCTGATCATCTGAGAAGGTCACGTTGGGCAAAGACATGGCGCGACCCTACAGGGCCGCGCCAACCATCACCAGATGCGGAATTGCGTTTTCCGGTCCTTAGGCAGACAAGGCAAATCGGTGCAGTTTGGATCGCCCGAAAGCCGCCTTGAACCACATGCGCGAAAGCTCACGCGGGATCCCTGCCCGTTCAGCCACGCGGTTGCAATCATCCGCTGAATAGGGCCACAACCCAACCGAGATCTGGTCACGCCCTTTGCCTTGGGTTCCAAGAACCTTGGGGGACGACCCGATCAGACGATAGATCCGGATCATACGGGCATCAAAAACACCGGCAATATGCGTCAGGCCAAAGCCTTCCATCATCTCGCCCCCGCTTAGCATGATGGCCCCGGCAGTGTGCGGGCTGGCTGTGCGGGACAGGCAGAACCGGGTCACCTCCCAGATCAGCGGGCTGCAAATCGGCTTGCCGCCGTTGAGATGCCCAAACACCTCATTGATCATTACCCGGCCTGTTGTCGGCAATACCCGCATCGACCCGCCATGGCTGCCATCCGGTTCTTCCCAGATGACATAAAGCGGGTTGAAGTCGTCGTACTCATCCCGCTCTTCTCCTTTTTTGTTGACATGGACATCCCACCCCAACCGGGTTTTGAACTGATCTGCGCGATCCTTGAACATCCCCTCAGCCAGAGTCGGAAATCTGTGTAACTCATCGGCATATAGATAACGCAACATGACTTTTCCCCTTGTCGTCCTGTGCAGGAACGAAGGGGGTACAGAGTCGTGGTTAATATTGCGTTTTGAGGACGCTCTGGCCTTAAACGACTATTAATCCCCGGCTGAGTGCCGTTGCGATTGCGTGGGTCGTGTTAAGGGCTCCGAGTTTCGACCGGGCGCTTTCAATGTAAACGCGTAGCGTGTGTTCCGAAATCGACAGGGAATGCGCCACCTGAGCACGGCTGTAACCCAGTGCCAAAAGGGTAATGGCGTCGATCTCACGGGGCGACAGGCCGCGCGTGGCATCCGGTTGCCTGTCCTTTTCAAACTCCAGCGCTTTGCGGTTGATGTAGTGCGCAACAAGAATCAACTCACGCCCGTAGGTCGAGATGAAGGTCTGCCAGGTTTGATCGTCGCAGCTGTGGTTAACGGTAAAAAGAGCGAACTGACCGTTTGGCCCTCGGATCGGGATCGAGTATCCCTGATTGCCGACCCCATGGTCGTGGGCATCTTGAAGGAATGATTTGGCCACCTTGCTGGACCAGTCCAGAGACTTCCAGTCAACTGGGTGAAATCGCTGGAAACACCCCAGAATTACAGGGTCGATACGATGATAGTTTTTTTCCCTGTATCGTTCGTCCCAGGCGTCTGAGTAGGTCGTATAGCCGTATTGGTCCCCCGCGCCGTCAACCCAATGATATGTCAGATGTGCGACCTTCAAAGTGTCTCGCAGACACTCGGCAACGATGCTGAGCTCTTCAAGCGTGCTGGTGTTTTCCAAATCCTGTAGGATTTGACCCAAATCGGTTTTCGTTCCCATCCGCGGGCGCCCGTGCCTCGTTCTTCAGGGACGCAATCTCGGCCGCGGCAATCAGTCTTGTATCATCAAGCTGTTCTGCAAGCGCGCTCAACCCATTCGCAACGGCGAACGCATTGAGGTCCGATAGTACGTCCAATATCCACTCATTTTGCGCCATCAGGGTCTCTCTGAAACAGTTAACGAAGCGTTAACACAACCATAACATGTATGATCTTTTTCGACCTATTCACCGGTTTCTACTCCCCAAAAATAGCGGGAGTAAGAATCGCAAGCATTTGAAACCATGAAAAAGGTCTGCAAACAGCAAACCACCCGCGAACCGGCAGTGCGATTCGCGGGTGGTTTTTGTCTAACGTCCTGAACTTTATCAGCCTGCGTCCAAAACTTCTTCGAGGGTGCGCAGCCCGGTACGCGGCGCCTGAACAAGCACAGACATGTTGCCCGGCTTGTGTTCATTCCGCAGCATTTTCATATGTGCTTCCGGTAGGTCGTTCCAGGCAAACACCTCGGACATACAGGGATCCAGGCGGCGCTCGACCATCAGCTTGTTCGCCGCCGCCGCCTGTTTCAGATGGGCAAAATGCGAACCCTGCAGGCGTTTCTGGTGCATCCACATGTAACGCACATCGAATGTGCAGTTGAACCCGGACGTCCCCGCACAAATCACAACCATGCCGCCTTTTTTCACCACGAAAGTCGAGACCGGGAAGGTGCTCTCGCCCGGATGCTCGAACACCATGTCGACATTGTTGCCCTTGCCGGTGATGTCCCAGATTGCCTTGCCGAATTTGCGGGCCTCTTTGAACCACTCGGCGTATTCGGGCGTATTGACCGTGGGCAGTTGACCCCAGCAATTAAAGTCGCGGCGGTTCAAAACCCCCTTTGCGCCCAGACCCATGACGAAATCACGCTTGCTTTCGTCCGAGATCACCCCGATCGCGTTTGCCCCGGCCGTATTGATCAACTGGATAGCATAAGACCCCAGACCGCCCGAGGCACCCCAGACCAGAACGTTCTGACCCGGTTTCAGGTCATGCGGTTCGTGACCAAACAGCATACGATAAGCTGTCGCGAGTGTCAGCGTGTAGCACGCCGCTTCTTCCCAAGTCAGGTGCTTGGGGCGCGGCATCAACTGCTGAGCCTGCACGCGTGTGAACTGGCTGAATGAGCCGTCAGGTGTTTCATAGCCCCAGATCCGCTGGCTGGTCGAATACATTGGGTCGCCGCCGTTGCATTCTTCGTCGTCGCCATCGTCCTGGTTGCAGTGGATGACAACTTCGTCGCCAACCTTCCACCGCTTGACCTTGTCACCAACGGCCCAGACGATACCCGATGCATCAGAACCCGCGACATGGTACGGTGCCTTATGGCCATCAAAGGGGCTGATCGGCTGGCCCAGTGCAGCCCAGACACCGTTGTAATTAACGCCTGCAGCCATCACCAGAACAAGCACCTCATTGCTGTCCAGCGTGGGTACATCGACCACTTCCTGCTGCATCGCAGTGTTTGGCTCGCCATGGCGTTCCTTTCGGATGGCCCAGGCGTACATTTGTTTCGGGACATATCCCATCGGAGGGATCTCACCCATTTCATAGAGGTCTTTTTCGGGTGCCTCATACGACGCGATACCGGTTTCGGTGTCCAAAGCCATGCTGGCCTCCTTTTTCAATACTTTTGCCGCGACGCAGAATCGCGCGCTTTATCAGATGAAATATTGGCCATCGCGAAATATTGCAACCGTTTTTGATGCAAATTTGTAATTTTATGACCCAGCAGTTGCAGAAATTATTTTGCATCCGCAGAATCAAGGAGGCGCGCTGCCACCGGTACAGATGCTGCATAATACTCCAGCAGATCACCGCGTTGCCCAGATGCAGAAAGAATATGCCCCTGCCGCTTGAGTATCCGTCGTTCAATCAACTGGTCCAATGCGCTTGATATGGCCAATGCATTGTCTTGGGTCTGCTTACCGTCGCGTTCCATCATCGCCTGAATAGAGGACCGCAGTTCCTGTTCCGCCATCGGCCCATTGTCACGTATCAGCAAACAGGCCGCAGGGGCCGGGACCAACGGGATCGCGTTCTGGATACGCTGCATCAATGTACGCGCCAGATCGGTCATCATGTCGTCACTACCCTCGGCCCGGAACTCTTTCAGAGAAATCGGCAGCCCGTACCGGACCGATGCCAGCCCAAACCGCTTGTAGCGCCCGATCACTCGTCGCCAGATCTGTTTGAGAATCCAACGCGTGATGACCCCGATCCGCGCCCGGAAACGACGTTCTGTTCCCAACGCCGCGCGGGTCAGAATGGTGTCTTCAAGCACACGGTCATAATTCAAAGCGACGGGAACAAATACGACATCACGCCCCTGCGACGTCGTCCCATCCATTATGTATTTGAGCAACCCAAGCTTTGGGCGGGCGAGCGCTCCTGTCAGGCTTAAGCCACCTTCTGGAAACATGGCTTGCGTCACACCGGCTTCGGTCGCATGGCGCACATAGGTGGACAGAACCTGCCGGTAGAGCTCGCTACCCGACTTGCGCCGGATAAAGTAAGCCCCCATTGCCCGGATCAACCGGCTCAGCGGCCAAACCCGCGCCCATTCCCCTACTGCATAGGATAAAGCAGAATGCGGGGCCGCCAGATATGTAACCAACACGTAGTCCATATTGCTTCTGTGGTTCATCACAAAAACAACGGTTGCATCAGGGTCGATAGTCCTGACCGCGTCTTCGTCTTCGTAGCTAAGCCGCACTTCGTAGAATGTGTTGCTTAGCAGCCGGGCCAGCCGGATCGCAAAACTGAAATAGGCGAAGGCAGAAAAGGACGGTACGATCTCGCGGGCATAGCGGCGTGCCTGCTCGGACGCAACGGCTTCGGGTATTCCGGTTTCAAGGGCGTGATGCTGGACCGCTTTTCCGACCTGTGGATCATAAATCAGCCGTTGAATCATGTCGTGCCGGCGGGCCAGCTTGAACGGTTGGATCGGACGTTGCAGGCGCTGGTTCAAACGCGCCACGGCACGTTCCAACCGGCGGCGGAAGAACCACCGGACTGACGGGAACAGGAAATGTGAAGCGAAAGTAACCATGGCAAAGACCACGATCAGCACAAAAAGCCAAAGCGGAAGTTCCACGGTTTGCGTCATGGCCGCACCTTGCCACCAAACGCAGCTACTCACAATCTGAACAATTGCAGGATGCCGCAACGCAGCGAATTGACATGTCCCGAAAATTGCGCTTTAGAACCCGTAGACGTAATTTTATTGCCCACCGAAACGCGAGGCCCCTTCATGACGCAGATGCAGAAAGATCGCCCCTGGCTCATCCGGACCTATGCCGGTCATTCTACCGCCAAGGCCTCGAACGCGCTATATCGTGGCAACCTCGCCAAAGGGCAAACCGGTCTTTCGGTAGCCTTCGATCTGCCCACCCAGACCGGATATGACAGTGACCACACGTTGGCACGTGGCGAAGTTGGCAAGGTCGGGGTGCCCGTCTGCCATCTGGGCGATATGCGGGTTTTGTTCGATCAGATTCCGCTGGAACAGATGAACACGTCAATGACGATCAACGCGACCGCCCCTTGGTTGCTTGCCCTTTACATCGCCGCAGCCGAGGAACAAGGCGCTGACATTTCCAAGTTGCAGGGCACAGTCCAGAACGACCTGATCAAGGAGTATCTGAGCCGGGGCACTTATGTCTGTCCGCCAAAACCGTCGCTGAAGATGATCGCGGACGTGGCCGAGTATTGCTATTCCAATGTCCCCAAGTGGAACCCGATGAATGTGTGTTCCTATCATTTGCAAGAGGCTGGCGCGACACCGGAACAAGAACTTGCTTATGCGCTGGCAACAGCCATCGCCGTGCTGGACGAATTGCGCCCACGAGTACCTGCCGAGGATTTCCCCGCGCTTTGCGGCCGGATTTCCTTTTTTGTGAATGCTGGTATCCGCTTTGTCACTGAAATGTGCAAAATGCGCGCATTTGTCGATCTTTGGGACGAAATCCTGCAACAGCGATATGGTGTCGAGAACCCAAAGTTCCGCCGCTTCCGCTATGGTGTGCAGGTGAACTCTCTGGGGCTGACCGAGCAACAACCTGAGAACAATGTCTACCGCATCCTGATCGAGATGCTGGCCGTAACCCTGTCGAAGAATGCACGCGCCCGTGCGGTGCAGTTGCCTGCCTGGAACGAGGCGCTTGGCCTGCCACGCCCCTGGGACCAGCAATGGTCCATGCGGATGCAGCAGATTCTGGCCTATGAAACTGACCTGTTGGAATTCGATGACCTGTTCGATGGCAACCCTGCCGTTGATGGCAAGGTCGAAGAATTGAAAGCAGGCGCGCGGGCAGAGCTTGCGAATCTGGATGCGATGGGCGGTGCGGTTGCATCAATCGAGTATATGAAATCCCGCCTTGTGGATTCCAACGCTGAACGTCTGAACCGGATCGAACGCAACGAAACTGTGGTCGTCGGCGTGAACAAATGGATGGAAGGCGAGGCTTCGCCCCTTCAGACCGAAGATGGCGGCATCATGGTCGTTGATCCTGCGGTAGAACAGGAACAGATCGACCGCCTGAACGCGTGGCGGGCTGAGCGCGACGAAGCGGCTGTTACAGCGACCTTGTCCGCGTTGCGCCAGGCGGCTCAGACAGGAGCGAACGTCATGGAGCCGTCCATTGCCGCTGCCAAGGCGGGTGTGACAACCGGGGAGTGGGCCGAAGAGATGCGCAAGGTTTTCGGCACTTATCGTGGCCCGACCGGCGTTTCCGGTTCGGTCTCGAACAAGACCGAAGGGTTGGAGGACCTGCGCGCGGCGGTTGATGCCGTCAGCGACAAACTGGGACGGCGCCTGAAATTCCTGGTTGGAAAACCGGGGTTGGACGGCCATTCCAACGGCGCCGAACAAATCGCGTTCCGTGCCCGCGACTGCGGCATGGATATCAGCTATGAGGGTATCCGGCTGACCCCGGAAGAAATTGTCACCTCAGCCCGCGATGATGACGCACATGTCATCGGGTTGTCGATCCTGTCCGGTAGCCATCTGCCTTTGGTCGAAGATGTAATGGATCGGCTGCAAAAGGCTGGCCTGTCTCACATTCCCGTGGTTGTCGGCGGAATTATTCCGGATGAAGATGCCGCAAAATTGAAAGCCATGGGTGTAGCCAAGGTTTACACCCCCAAAAACTTTGAACTTAATGCGATCATGAGCGATATTGTAACGCTGGTTGACCCCAAAAACCTCGCAGCCGAGTAACTGAGGTTTTAGAACCTTAATTCCCCGTTTCTTCGCTTTGGATATTTGGGATGGAATAAACCATTCGCTAGAATTACGGTGCGCGCTCAAGTGTACCGTAAAATATATCCTTTGGAGATGAATGATGGGGTTCAATCTTGAACAGATGTCGCGCAAAGACCTTTTGGCATTGCGCGACGATGTCGAAAAAGCCTTGGTAGGAGCGGAAAAACGCGAGCGCCGTGAGGCTTTGAAAGCCGCAGAAAAGGCTGCCGCAGAATTCGGGTATTCGCTGTCCGAACTTTCAGGCGATGCACCCCGCGCATCCAAGCAAAAGAAAACAAAAGAAAAATACCGCAATCCTGGCAATCCGGAACAAACCTGGACAGGTCGTGGCCGCAAACCGAAATGGGTGCTTGACGCGTTGCAGGCGGGCGCCGATATTTCCGATCTAGAAATCTGATCAGGGCGGAGCGAAACAATGACAATTCATATCGGCGCTGAAAAAGGCGAAATTGCAGACACTGTCCTATTACCCGGAGATCCTTATCGGGCGAAATGGGCAGCCGAGACGTTTTTGGACGATGTGAAACAGGTCAACAACGTCCGGGGAATGCTTGGGTTTACCGGAAATTGGAAGGGAAATCCTGTAACGATACAGGGTAGCGGCATGGGAATGCCCTCGCTCTCCATTTACGTAAACGAGTTAATTCGCGATTACGGTGCAAAAACCCTGATCCGAATTGGGTCGTGTGGCGGAATGCAGGACAGTGTCAAAATTCGAGACGTCATTCTGGCAATGACCTCGACGACGCTGAGTACGCCGTCACGCGGTATCATGAAAGAACTGAATTTTGCGCCCTGCGCCGATTGGAGTTTGTTGCAGGCGGCCGCGAAGGTGGCGGCTGCCAAAGGAACCCCTACCCATGTCGGTGGGATTTATTCTTCGGACGTTTTCTATGATGAGCGCCCGGACCTGAACGAACAGATGGTGCGTCACGGGATTCTCGGCGTCGAAATGGAGGCGGCCGAGCTCTATATCCTGGCAGCGCGCCACAAATGTCGTGCTCTGGCAGTTCTCACCGTTTCCGATCACCTTCTGACGGGAGAAGCTCTGCCATCCTCGGAACGTGAAAGCAGCTTTGGAGACATGGTGGAAATCGCGCTACAGGCCGCATTCCCGGGCAACTAGCGGTAAGGTGGGTGCCCGCCGATCCTAACGCCCGTGCGTGCGATCATAGCCATTGCGCGCCGGGCTTTCCCAACCATCCAGGTCTGTGACCGTCGCGGCAAATGTTTCGACCAACAAGGGATAACACGCGGCGGTGTCCGAGGAATGCTCGGACGAGCAATCCCCACCCGGACAGGCGCTGAGATTGCCAAGCAGATCGATTTCGGCAAAGAATTCCAGATAGTCGCCGGGGCGAACGGGCGATGCTTTCATGAAATACTGACCAGTATCCCGAGTGAAACCAGTACACATGAAGACGTTCAGAACGTCGTGCACCGCGGGTTCGGCCTCATCCATCGGGATATTCAGATGATCCGCCAACGCGCGAGTCAGGTTGGAATGGCAGCAATGATGATACTGCGTGCCGGACAGCAAATTGCCCGTATATGGATCACAACGCGTGCCAATCACGTCATGAACCGACCCCCCATGGGTATCGATCCCGTACCATTCCAGTGTATCCGCTATGATCGTGGCCATCGGCCGCAGATGTGGGAAACTGGACCACATCCGCTCTCCGGTGGTCAGGTGCGTGCCATGCAGAGCCCGCGTTTTTCCGGAATAAAAGCGCTCGGACAAATCATTGCGATTCCACAGGTTCAAATCGCCAACCTGCGGGCCTTGAACCGATGTGATGCGAAAGAAATGCCCGGCAGGTACATCGAAACAGCGCGCCTCACGCGGAGAAACCAGGACTTCGCCGGTTTTGACTGCCCGTTGGCGTACAGATCTGATCCAGGGCAAATCTGGTCGCGGCAAGGCATCGTTCGGATAACAAATGACAGGGGCGACCGAACGACGGGCTTCGGCATCTTCTGGGGGGCGGGCAGTATTCTCGGAACCGGTCATGGCGTGCAGAGTGGCGGATTCTCTGGCTCGCGAAAAGCCCTATTCTCAACCATCACTTGCCTTAAGACAGCGCATAGGTTGGTCCGGCGCAGCGACTGCCGCTCCACAAAAGCTACACCGCCAGATGCCATGGCGTCTGTCCTGTCGCCAACGACAATCCCGTGTCAGCGTGGAATGGCGCGAGCGCCAGAAAAAATAGGCGAACACTCCGGCGGCCAACAAAAGCAGAAGAACAGGCATTCCTCTGCTTTGCCGATTGACCGAAGTTTTTCAAGGGCTGTCGTATTGGATCAGGCCGCGTTTGCGTATTCGAACAGCTCGGGCTCTTTGTCGGCTTTAACCGGTTCCGGCGTGTAGTAGGCCCATGCCTGCTCCAGCAGTTTCAGCGCCTCTTTAGCGTCGATTTTTTGTTTGGATGTGTTTGCATTCATTGGAGTGATCCTGTCTCGAACTCATCACTCCTCCCTGAGCGAAAAATAAGGCAATGCAGCCGAGGCTACATCGCCTTATTTTGCAAGATCGACATGCGTTTACCGCAATTCGGTGCAGGTGATTATACCGCGCGTTCGACCATCATCTTTTTAATCTCGGCAATCGCCTTGGCCGGGTTCAGACCTTTGGGGCAGGTCTTGGCGCAATTCATGATGGTGTGGCAGCGATAGAGCTTGAACGGATCTTCCAACTCGTCCAGGCGCTCACCCGTGGCCTCATCCCGGCTGTCGATGATCCAGCGGTATGCGTGCAGCAGAGCAGCGGGGCCAAGATACCGATCGCCGTTCCACCAATAGCTCGGGCACGAGGTCGAGCAGCTGGCGCACATCACACACTCATAGAGACCGTCCAGCTTTTTCCGGTCTTCGATCGACTGCTTCCATTCCTTTGCAGGGCGGTTGGTCTTGGTTTCCAGCCACGGCATGATCGACGCATGCTGGGCATAAAAATGGGTCAGATCAGGGATCAGATCTTTGACCACAGGCATATGCGGCAGCGGATAGATTTTCACGTCGCCCTTGATCTCATCCATGCCATAGATACAGGCCAGCGTGTTGATCCCGTCGATATTCATCGCGCACGAGCCGCAGATGCCTTCACGGCATGATCGGCGAAATGTCAGGGTCGGGTCGATTTCGTTCTTGATCTTGATCAGCGCGTCCAAAACCATCGGCCCGCACGTGTCCATATCGACAAAGTAGGTATCGACACGGGGGTTCTGACCATCATCCGGGTTCCAGCGATAGATCTGGAACTTGCGCACATTGGTCGCGCCATCCGGCTTGGGCCAGGTCTTGCCGGTCGTAATCCGGGAATTTTTGGGCAGGGTCAGTTGAACCATGTCAATTCTCCATTCAGCACAAGGCCGCCTTTCAGCCTGTCCGGGCGCGCTGGGACGCCCCTCGGTTATAATGCCCCCAATGGGCGATGTTCACGTCAAAATCCGGCGCGAGCCAGTCCGCAACGCACTGCGGATCATCACAGTCGATATCAAAGCGCAGGAATCGCGGGTTGCCGTCGAAATAGGCTTCGACCTCGGCATGGTGCACATCATACATATGCGCCCAGCCGTGTTTCACTTCATCCGCACTCTGCCCATTGGCTTTGCAGCACCGATCCAGATACCCGCCACCGGAATGGCTGGCGCGCGAAGCAATCCAGTCATCCCTGTCCCTCGTGTTCAGCAAGAAATAGGCATTCGGGTAAGCTGCATGCAATTCACGGAAGAAACGCGCCCCTTCCAACATGAAGCGCGAACTGACAAAGGCGATGTCAGTGAAGGCCCGCACCGCTCCGAACCCGTCCAATGGTCGTCGCCCCATGGCAATGTTGGTCAACATGCGGTGCGCAAGGTTTCGGCCCTGGTCATCTTCCCAATGAACCGACGGTATCCCGCTTTTCTGAAACAGCCTGTGAAACGAGGTCGTCGCACAGCGGTTCAGCCCGATCAGGATGATCTTGGGATCGCCTGAACCGGATTGCAGGACCTCGACCGTCATGACAAACACCGGACACGGACCGACCCTTGGCCAATGGCCGTTGCGGTCTTCGTGGGTATTTGGCGCTTGCTCACCATTGCCTGCTGTCCGAGCCTTTTAGAACGTACGTGCCTTGGGCGCGATTTTCTTCAGGCTGATGCCACCTTCGTCTTCGGTCGTCAGCGGATCGACGATCACGGGACGATAGCTAAGCTCGACCTGGTTGCCTTCGACCCGGCTAACCGTATGAACACGCCAATTTTCATCATCACGCGCAGAGAAATCTTCGTGCGCGTGGGCACCACGGGATTCCTTGCGCGCCTCTGCGCCGACGATCGTGGCCAGCGCGTTGGGCATCAGGTTGGTCAATTCCAGCGTTTCCATCAGGTCACTGTTCCAAACCAGCGACCGGTCGGTGACTTTCAGATCGTCCATCTTGGCAGCGATTGCCGTCATCTTCTCGACGCCTTCGGCCATGGTCTTGGCGGTACGGAACACGGCAGCATCCGCTTGCATGGTTTTCTGCATCTCAAGCCGCAACTCGGCGGTCGGGATGGAACCACTGGCATTGCGCACCGCGTCGAACCGGTCAAAGGCCTTGTCGACCGATGCCTGGTTCAGAACCGGGTTCGCAGCTTCCGCATCCACGACTTTGCCTGCCCGGATCGCCGCAGCGCGGCCAAAGACCACAAGGTCAATCAGCGAGTTTGAGCCCAAGCGGTTCGCGCCGTGGACCGAGGCGCAACCGGCCTCGCCCACTGCCATCAGGCCCGGCACCACAGCTGTCGGGTTCTCGGCTGTTGGGTTCAGAACTTCACCCCAATAGTTTGTGGGGATGCCGCCCATGTTGTAGTGCACGGTTGGCAGAACCGGGATCGGTTCTTTGGTGACATCCACGCCGGCAAAGATTTTGGCGCTTTCCGAAATGCCGGGAAGACGTTCTGCCAAAGCCTCGGCTGGCAGGTGGCTGAGGTTCAGGTGAATATGATCCCCTTCCGCACCGACACCACGACCTTCGCGGATTTCCAAGGTCATCGAACGCGAGACGTAATCGCGCGGTGCAAGGTCCTTGTACTGGGGCGCATACCGCTCCATGAACCGTTCACCTTCCGAGTTGGTCAGGTAACCACCCTCACCACGCGCACCTTCGGTGATCAGGCAGCCCGAACCGTAGATGCCGGTCGGGTGGAACTGGACGAATTCCATATCCTGCAGCGCCAAGCCCGCGCGGGCCACCATACCGCCACCGTCACCGGTGCAGGTATGGGCCGAGGTCGCGCTGAAATAGGCGCGGCCATACCCGCCGGTCGCCAGCACAACTATCTTGGCATTGAAGACATGCATCGTGCCATCGTCCAGCTTCCAGCAGACAACACCCTGACACTGACCGTCATCGGACATGATCAGGTCGATAGCGAAGTACTCGATATAAAACTCAGCATTGTTCTTCAGCGACTGGCCATAGAGCGTATGAAGGATCGCGTGGCCGGTCCTGTCCGCAGCGGCACAGGTGCGCTGTACCGCCGGGCCTTCGCCGAATTCAGTGGTGTGACCACCAAACGGGCGTTGATAGATCTTACCCTCTTCGGTTCGGCTGAACGGAACGCCATAGTGCTCCAGTTCGTAAACAGCCTTGGGCGCTTCCCGCGCGAGGTATTCCATCGCATCAGTGTCGCCCAGCCAATCCGAGCCTTTCACAGTGTCGTACATATGCCACTGCCAATGGTCGGGGCCCATGTTTGACAACGACGCGGCGATTCCGCCCTGAGCCGCCACGGTGTGCGAACGGGTTGGGAAAACCTTGGTCACACAGGCCGTGCGCAGACCCTGTTCCGCCATACCCAGCGTCGCCCGCAAACCGGCCCCACCGGCGCCGACAACGACCACGTCATATTCATGCGTTTCGTATTCGTATGCAGCCATTTCTTTCAGCTCCGGGAATTAGAGGGCAATGCGCGCGATGGCGAAGATACCAGCCGCTGCTGCGCCGTAGGACAGGCAAGTCAACAGAATGATCAGGACCTTTTCAAGCGTGCCGTGAACATAGTCTTCAAGCATCACCTGCGCACCGTCCGCGAAGTGTTTGAAGCCAACCGCCAGCGTCAGTGCTGCTACGATGGCAGGGAAAGGTCGCGAGTAGTAGTCGAGAACGACCTCGAATGGCTGGCCCAGGATCGGACCAAATGTAAATACAAACAACGGCACAAGGATCAGCAAAGCAACCGAGCTGACTTTCATCGCCCAGAAATGGGCAGTGCCGGATTTCGCCGAGCCAAGTCCAGCGGCGCGTTTGCGGTCGGTCAGATAACGCATGTCAGGCCTCCAATCACGCGACGAGGACAAGGGTCAGAAGGGTCAAAACGACCGATCCGATGACAACAGCCCAACCCAGTTTGGTCGCCGTCGGAATATCCAGACCAACCGCATTGTCCCAGATCAGATGCCGCACACCGGCCAACGTGTGATACCAAAGCCCCCAAACGGACAGCGCCATCACAAGGTCTCCAAGCATCGAGGTTATTACCCCATTCGCTACGGCAAACGCCTCGGGCGAAGTTGCTGCGGCCAGAAACCACCAGACGATCAACAGAGCTGCGAGCAGAAGGGCGTTACCGGTGATGCGCGTCAGGATGGACGTGATCGACGTCAACTGCGGGCGATAAATCGACAGATGCGGCGAAAGTGGGCGATTGCCCCGATTTACATCGGCCATGGCGGCTCCTTTTCGGTTGGCTACCGAACGTTTTACTGGTTTTTGCGACACTGTCACGTGCTGCGAGTGCAAAAACCATCAAATTGCGCTCAATTACACGGATAAATCAATTATGTGATCACACAAAATAATCTCGTGATCACATATTACATTCCGCGCTGTCAATGTTAGCGTTTTCAAGGCCGAAGAGATGTGATCACGAATCTCTCAAACCGTCATTTCAGGTCTGCCGTTTGCCGCGTCACTTCGCGCAGCAGTTTTCGGCGAATTCGTTCCGGGTAATCCGCGAACCCGGTGGCGGAAACAACAAAGGCACCTTCGCCCACGATGACATTCTCAAAGAAATACGCCGTCAGGTCCGGTTCGCTTTCCTCAATAGCCAGCGCGTTGACAACGATCCCCTCGGCGCGCAGGGCCGCATGAACCCGCGTCGGTTCAATCCCTTCATTGGACACACCGTCCCCTGACAGGTCAATCAGATGCCGTCGGCAGTCGGAAACCGAATCGAATGAACTCAGGGTCATTTGAAGCGCCTCGCCGATAGCCGTCGAAAAATTCCGCCAGATGCGCGGATCGGCAGCAACCTGGCCTGCAAACTGATCCAGCGTGGCAAAGCTATCGATATGGGTCCAGGGAATAGTGATCCGCTGGCGCGATGAGCCGGTCCATTGCACCAGCATCAGCCGCGCCTGCCCCCGCACCAGTGCCTCGGACACGATCGGGTCGCGCAAACCGGCGGCCAACCCATCCATCTGGATGCGGTATTCGCTGCTATCGACCGAACCAGAAACATCCACGGCCAAAGCCAAGGCCAGATCGCAGGCCTGAGCCGCCGGTGCCAGAATAACGCTGGCCAATATCGCGCGTAGCAGGTTCATTGTGCAAACCTATCACGCCTTGCAAGCCGTGGCGTCACATATCCGTCAGATCGCTTATTTGGGCATCAATGCCCAATAGTCGAGATCCAGCAGAACGTCTGGCAGGTACCGCCCTTCTTCGTTCTTCAGCTTGAACGGATCACCTCCCTTGGTCGCGACCAGACGCAATCGTACTGCGCCTATGCCGGGAACCCCAGTTTCCGCTTTGTCCAGAACTTCGGACCATGCCTTGATCGTATCACCCGCAAAACAAGGGTTAGCATGGGCGCCACCATTCAAGCCGACAATCATCTGCGCATTTGCAAGGCCATTGAAGGACAAAGTCCGCGCCATCGAGATTACATGCCCACCATAAATGAGCCTGCCTTCCGGACGGAACGTCAGGTCGTAATGCACCTTGGCGGTGTTCTGCCACAGACGTGTGGCAAGCATATGTTCGGCCTCTTCGACGGTGACACCGTCCACATGATCGATGGTTTCACCGATCTCATAATCGCCCCAGCGATGCACCTCGCCCGCAAGGCCAAAATTGTAGTTTGAAAAATCAAGCCCTTCCGGCACGATCAGGTCCTGCGGATCAAGGGCCGCCTTCAAATCAGGAACAACTGTCTCGGGCGCGGGTGCATCTACGTTTGCCTTGCGCACCATGACCCAGCGCACGTATTCAAGAACCACCTCGTTCAACTGGTTCAGCCCGCGTGTACGAACCCAGACAACACCGGTTTTTCCGTTGGAATTCTGCTTCAGGCCAATAACCTCTGATACGGATCGCAGCGTATCGCCAGTATAAACGGGCTTCAGCCAACGGCCTTCGGCATAGCCAAGATTGGCAACTGCGTTCAAGGAAATGTCAGGCACGGTTTTGCCGAACACGATGTGGAACGCGGCCAGATCATCAATCGGGCTTTCCGGCAACCCACAGTCCCGGGCAAATTCATCCGAAGAGTAAAGCGCATGACGTGCGGGATAAAGCGCGTGATACAAGCCGCGCTCTCCCTCGGTCACGGTGCGAGGTACTGCATGCTGCAACACCTGCCCTACAGAATAGTCCTCGAAAAATCGGCCCGGATTAGTTTTCGCCATTACTGCTGTCCCAGTTTCATGTCGGGGGAATAATCGGCCTCGACCTCTTTGGTCACGGCCTGCGCACAACGCATTACGTTGCCGTTGGCATCAAAGGCGTAAGCCGGGTCGCCATACAGCTCCCATCCCTTTGACAGGGCGTCGGACACCTTGTGACAGAAGGCCGAAGTGTCTTCTTCGGTCAGCAAGCGATAAAGTTTCGACATCAAATCAAATCCTTATGAGCCGAACGGAGATGGGCCAACCAGCCCGTGGATGTATCCGATAATTCCCATCAGAACGATCGAAGCCACGAAGAACATCGCATCCTTGCCGTAAGTGCCAGGCTCTGCCGGGGTCCACTCGGGTTCAGACTTGTTGATTACAATGACTTCGACCACCGCCCAGGCCAGAAGGCCACCAAACAGAATGATCGAGGCCAGATCGCCGTTCACCAACAGGTGCGCAAAAGCCCACAGCTTGAACCCGCCCAGCATCGGGTGGCGCAGCTTGTTCAGCAGCCGGCCTTTTGTGCCCGCAGGGCTCATCATATAAATCGCGATCAAAACCAACAGGTTGTTGACGTGAACCAGAAAGGTTGGCGGCGCCCAAACATGGATGAAGTCGGTCATGCGATACCCGAAGATCATCAGTAGGATCGACGCGACCAAAGCCAGGGCAACAGCGCCTTTACCCGCGTCACCCATTGCGGCGCGGCGTTCAGGTGCCACACGTTTGAACAGATGCGCCCCCCACCACAGCGCCACACCCAAGATCAGAAGAACAAAGCCCATGCTGGCCTACCCCGCTTGCAAAGCTAATATCGCCTCTGCTTTTGCCAGAATTTCGCGGGCAGTTACAACGTGCAGATTTTCAACAATCTTGCCATCAACAACGGCGACCCCTTGGCCAAGGGCTTCGGTCTCTTCAAAAGCCGAGATCTGGCGGCGAGCTAAATCGATCTCATCCTCCGATGGCGCGAAGGCGGTATTTGCCACTTCGACCTGGGCCGGGTGGATCAGCGTTTTACCATCAAAGCCCATATCGCGGCCTTGCGCACATTCGAAAGCCAGACCTTCGACATCCTTGAAAGCGTTGTAAACGCCGTCGATGATGATCAGCCCTTCGGCCTTGGCGGCCAGCAAGCACAGCCCTAACGAGGTCATCATCGGAAGGCGATCTGGGCGGAAGCGGGTTTGCAGCTCTTTCGCCAGATCATTTGTTCCCATTACGAATCCAGCCATCAGCGGATGCCCGGCTATTTCTGCCGCGTTCAGCATTCCACGCGGGGTTTCCATCATGGCCCAGATCGGCAGATCTCCGGTGATTGCTGCCAGCGCATCCACGTCAGCCGCCGAATTCACCTTAGGCAACAGGACCACGTCGGCGTCCATATCACGCACAGCCTCGGCATCCGCACGGCCCCATTCAGTGTCCAACCCGTTGATCCGTACGATCTTGACCCGCGCCCCGTACCCTCCGGCACCCAAAGCCGCCCTGAGCGTTTCGCGCGCATTGTCCTTTTCGTCGGCTGCGACCGCATCTTCCAGATCAAAGATGATTGCATCTACCGGCAGAGTGCGAGCCTTTTCCAAAGCCCGATCCCGGGACCCGGGGATATAGAGAACCGAACGATAGGGGCGCTGACGAGGATCCATGGACCACTCCCATTGTAATAAAGTTGCGCGGAATGGGGCATTTTTTACCGGAAAGTTCAAGCCAAAAATTGCCGCACCGCAGCAAACTGGACGCAACGTGCTTTGCCTTAACTGAATTTCGGCCCCTGCGCCGCACCCTGACCGGCAGAGAGAACCGAAAGGATTCGGGATGCGAAAGACAATGTTCAAGATGACGATGGGACTTGGGATCATGGTTCTGGCGGCACAACAGGTACAGGCCCAGGGGCAAAACTGCGCACCGCGAGAGGATGTGCTGAAAAGGTTGACCGACACTTATGGCGAAACGCGCAGGGGCTTTGGTCTGGCCCAGCAAGGCGCAGTCATGGAGCTTTTTGCTTCAACTCAAAGCGGCAGTTGGACCATCACGGTGACCTTGCCCAACGGGGTCACCTGCCTCGTCGCTTCGGGGCAAGCTTTTGAGGCTGTAGCCGAAGCGCTGCCCCCGAACGCCTGATCATGTAAGTGCGTCCCAGATCAGTTTACTGCCTGTGAGGGTTAGCAGCACATAGGCAATTCCAAAGAACAGGCGTTCGGACAACATGAAATGTGCGCGGACGCCCAGCCACGCACCGAGAACAGCAAACGGTGTTAACAGCATATCGGCCCATGCCGTCTGCCACGTGAACATGCCCAGATAAGCGTAGGGCACAAACTTCGCGATATTAATCACCCAGAAAACCAATACCGTACTGGCTTGAAACTCGGTCTTTGTCAGCCGTTGGGACAACAGGTAAACGGCAGCTGGAGGGCCTCCGGCATGGCTGACGAAGCTGGTGAATCCCGCGACCAGCCCTGCAAACAGGCCAGCGGAGGGTGGCAACCGTCTGGCAAACCCGCGCACCCAGCCTTTTGACTGTGCGATGTGCCAGATCACGAACCCGACCGAAATGCCGCCGATCAGCAGGCGCAGCAGGTCATCATCCGTTGAGCGGTAAAGCCATGCCCCCATTGCCACACCGGGTACAGCACCCAGGATCAGCAGGCGCGCATCCCTCCAGCTCCACCGCTTCCAATAAGGGCCCAAAGTGGCCACATCGATCACCATCAGAATCGGCAGCATCAGGGCAAGGGCCTGCCCGGGTGTTAGGATCAAGGCCAGAATCGATGATGACGCAAAAGCCACGCCCGAGCCGAAACCGCCCTTTGAGATACCCGCAAATATCACCGCCGGGATCGCCACTGCAAAAAACATCAGGTTTAATTCAAACATGCACCGGTCCCGGTTTTGGCTTGTCTCAAAGGCCCTTTAGCGCAACCATATGGGGTCTCGCAAACGGTATGCGGTTGTATGCCACGTCGCAGAACTCTTGCCTAATGCCGTTTTAGCGACTAGCACAGCCGCGATTTCAAAACCGACCGGAGATATTCCAAATGGCCAGACCCAAGATTGCGCTGATCGGCGCGGGGAACATCGGCGGCACGCTTGCGCATCTTGCAGCTGTCAAAGAACTGGGTGACGTTGTCCTGTTTGACATTGCTGACGGATTGCCACAGGGCAAGGCGCTCGACATCGCCGAATCCGGCCCGTCCGAAGGCTTTGACGCTTCGATGAAAGGTACCAGCGACTATGCCGATATCGCTGGCGCGGATGTCTGCATCGTGACCGCAGGCGTAGCCCGCAAACCGGGCATGAGCCGCGATGACCTGCTGGGCATCAACCTGAAAGTCATGAAGTCGGTCGGCGAAGGGATCGCAGCGCATGCGCCCGATGCGTTCGTGATCTGCATCACCAACCCGCTGGACGCCATGGTCTGGGCGCTGCGCGAATTCTCGGGCCTGCCGCACAACAAAGTCTGCGGCATGGCTGGCGTGCTGGATTCAGCACGTTTCGCGCATTTCCTGTCGGAAGAGTTCAACGTCTCGATGCGCGATGTAACCGCGTTCGTGTTGGGCGGACATGGCGACACCATGGTGCCGTCGGTTCGTTATTCGACCGTTGCCGGTATCCCGCTGCCTGATCTGGTTGAAATGGGCTGGACCTCGCAAGAAAAGCTGGATGCCATCGTACAGCGCACCCGTGATGGTGGCGCGGAAATCGTAGGCCTGCTGAAAACCGGGTCGGCTTATTACGCGCCCGCCACTTCGGCTATCGAAATGGCCGAAGCCTATCTGAAGGACCAGAAGCGTGTTCTGCCTTGTGCGGCGTACTGCAGCGGTGAATTAGGCGTTAACGGCCTTTATGTCGGGGTGCCGACAGTCATCGGCGCTGGTGGCGTCGAGCGCATCGTAAACATCAAGCTGAACGAAGACGAGCAAGCCGGTTTCGACAATTCGGTCAACGCCGTGAAAGGCCTGATCGAGGCATGCAAAGGCATCGACAGTTCACTGGCGTAAAACTGCCAGACAATCTGAATTTGAGACCGGCCCAATTATGGGCCGGTTTTCATTTGCCACCGCGGAACCCGGCCGCATATGTTGGCGCAAACGTCGCAAATCCCTTTTTTCGAATGTGATTTCAAAAAACTGTGCAGGATTATCGAATCAATTGATGATACTCGAGTTTTTGTGATCACACCCTAAAAACCCGTGATCACAAATGTTGAAAATCTTCGGCAATTTCCCGTCACAGGTCAAAAAACCCTTTAAATTTACCCGCTAGACACGCCTATAACGGTTAAACGCAGTCAGACGGGACAATTTCGATGAACATTCACGAATATCAGGCCAAGGCTCTTCTTCGCAGCTACGGCGCTCCGGTCTCCGATGGTCGCGCCGTATTGCGCGCCGAGGAAGCCAAAACCGCAGCCGGTGAACTGGATGGGCCGCTTTGGGTCGTCAAGGCGCAGATTCACGCGGGTGGCCGCGGCAAAGGCTCGTTCAAAGAAGCCGATGCTGGTGAAAAAGGCGGTGTCCGGCTGACGAAATCGGTCGAGGAAGCGGCCGAAGAAGCCAAGAAGATGCTGGGGCGCACTCTGGTCACCCATCAGACGGGTCCGGCAGGCAAGCAGGTCAACCGCATCTATATCGAAGCCGGTTCCGGCATCGAGCGTGAACTGTACCTGGCTCTGCTGGTAGATCGTCAGACCAGCCGTATCTCGTTTGTCTGCTCGACCGAAGGCGGTATGGACATCGAAGAAGTCGCCGCCGCGACGCCCGAGAAAATCCTGTCCTTCTCGGTTGACCCGGCCACCGGCTACCAACCCTACCATGGTCGCCGCATCGCGTTTTCGCTGGGTCTGGAGGGCGCGCAGGTCAAGCAATGTGTCAGGCTTATGGGCATCCTCTACAAAGCCTTCGTCGAGAAGGACATGGAGATGCTCGAGATCAACCCGCTGATCGTATCCGACAGCGGCGACCTGAAAGTGCTGGATGCCAAAGTTGGCTTTGATGGCAACGCGGTCTACCGCCACCCGGATATCGCTGAACTGCGCGACACGACCGAGGAAGACCCCAAGGAACTGGAAGCCAGCAAATACGACCTGAACTACATCGCACTGGACGGTGAGATTGGTTGCATGGTGAACGGTGCCGGTCTGGCGATGGCCACGATGGACATCATCAAGCTTTATGGGGCCGAGCCTGCCAACTTCCTCGACGTGGGCGGCGGTGCGACCAAAGAGAAGGTGACCGAGGCGTTCAAGATCATCACCTCGGACCCGCAGGTCAAAGGCATTCTGGTCAATATCTTCGGCGGCATCATGCGCTGTGATGTTATCGCAGAGGGCGTGGTGGCTGCGGTGAAAGAGGTCGGGCTGCAAGTTCCGCTGGTCGTGCGTCTGGAAGGCACCAATGTCGAGAAAGGCAAAGAGATCATCAACAATTCGGGTCTGGACGTGATCGCGGCGGACAACCTGAAAGACGGTGCCGAGAAGATCGTGAAGGCGGTTAAGGGTTGAGCAGAGTGGGAGGAAGATTTGCAGAAATGCAAACCTTCCTCTGTCCTCGGGATGAGTATCACTTTCAAAGGCCGATTGAATGAATTTCCAGAAGATCTCCTTGGCAACCGCAATTCTTTTAGCTGGTTGCACGAACGCGCCGGTAACACGAAGCAGTGCAATTGAAGAAGCGAGTGTGCTGTTTGAAACGGTCTGCATGGCCAGCTTGGGTAATCCTTCTCAAGCAACTCAAACGCTGGAGAACTCAGACCTTGAACGTATTTCTAACACGTCCGAGGGAGGAACTCGGTTCTTCAGTGAGCCGAATTGGATCTATGCAGTCACCGGAACCAGAACTTCTGATTTTGGAACCAGGGGCAGGGTCGAGTATGACTACTGCTATATAGCGTCGAAAAACCTAACTTCCACTGACGTAGAAGAAATACAAAAGCGGATGGCTGCAAAGCACATCGATGGTTCATCTACTTATCAGACGACCAGAAGCTCTTCGAGAACTACGCTGATAGCCGACAAACCCATTGCAGGGCGAAATGTCTACATCGTCTCCGGGCAACCTCCGAAACAACCCGCTGGACAGCAATACTCGTCCATCGAACTTCAACAGATAAGATAGCAAGCGAAGGAGCCACTAAAATGGCAGTCCTCATCGACGAAAATACCAAAGTGATCTGTCAGGGCTTTACCGGCTCGCGGACCGGATCGCTGTTGGTGCAGGCTGCCTGATCTCACTGGAATCGTAACCCCATGACCATCCCTATCTTCCTCATAGGCCTAGAACGCGCCACCGGGCGGGCGCGTTTGATGGCGCAGGAGCTGCAAAAGGCAGGCCTGTCGGCAACGCGCATCAACGCTGTTGATTGCGACGCCGCCACCCGTGAGGAATTCCTGCGTGAATGCCGGTCTGAGGGACCCTGGGGTTATTTCCATACCAAGGACATGGCCTGCACCCTCAGTCACGCCAAAGCGTGGGAGGCCGTTGTCGCCTCTGGCGCGGAGCAGGCTTTGATACTTGAGGATGATGTTTTCCTGTCGCCAGAACTGGCGGATTGGTTGAACGATGCATCCTGGTGGCCAGAGGATGCCGATATCGTGCGGTTCGAACGCTGGCGCAGTACAAAGTTTTACCTCGCACTTGGGCGCAAGCGTTTACCCCATCTGGGTCGGGAGCTGTGCCTGATGCGCTCGCGCCACCCTGGCGGTGCCGCATATGCGTTGACCCGAAAAGCAGCAGAACATTTTCTGGCGCAAAAGCCTTATGACATCGCACTGGATGGCCTGTTGTTCAACCCGTCAGCCTCGCCCGCGGCGCGTCGGGTCAATGTCTATCAGGTGATCCCTGCCATGGTCGAGCAAGGCAACGATGCGCCGGGCGAAATCCAGATGGGTGCCCACCGCGCACGCCCTACGGGCTGGCCGCTGGTCCGCCAAAAAATCAGGCGCGGTATCGCCGAAATCAGCAGCGGCCTGCGCACGATGGCCGATCTGGCCCTTGGTCGCGCCACGCTTCAGAAAATCACCTATGCGCCGCAGGTTCTTCCAGCGGCAGAACCCTATCAATCCAACACCGCCTAGAGAAAGGGACAAAATGGCAGTCCTCATCGACGAAAACACCAAAGTGATCTGTCAGGGCTTTACCGGCTCGCAAGGTACATTCCACAGCGAACAGGCCATTGCCTATGGCACCAAGATGGTTGGCGGCGTAACCCCCGGCAAAGGCGGGATGGAGCATTTGGGCCTGCCCGTGTTCAACTCGGTCCACGAGGCCAAGCACGTGACCGAAGCCAACGCATCGGTGATCTACGTACCGCCCCCATTCGCGGCGGATTCGATCCTCGAAGCGATTGATGCCGAGATGGAAGTGATTGTCTGCATCACCGAAGGTATCCCGGTTCTGGACATGATGAAGGTGAAACGCGCGCTGGAAGGCAGCAAGTCGCGCCTGATTGGCCCGAACTGCCCCGGTGTCATCACGCCTGACGCCTGCAAGATCGGTATCATGCCCGGCCATATTCACAAACGCGGGAGCGTGGGTGTCGTTTCCCGCTCGGGTACGCTTACTTATGAAGCCGTGAAACAGACAACGGACGTAGGACTGGGCCAGTCCACCTGTGTGGGCATTGGCGGCGACCCGATCAAAGGGACTGAACATATCGACGTGCTGGAATGGTTCCTGGCAGATGACGAGACCACGTCGATCATCATGATTGGCGAGATCGGCGGCTCGGCCGAGGAAGAAGCCGCGCAGTTCCTGGCCGATGAGGCCAAGAAAGGCCGCAAGAAGCCGGTTGCAGGCTTCATCGCAGGCCGCACGGCCCCTCCGGGCCGCCGCATGGGCCACGCGGGCGCGATTGTCGCCGGTGGCAAAGGCGGTGCCGAGGACAAGATCGAAGCCATGCGCTCGGCCGGTATCGTCGTGGCCGAAAGCCCGGCGCAGCTGGGTGAGGCCGTGCTGGAAGCGATTGGGTAAATTGTGAACTGGGGCACAAAAATCCTTTTTGGCCTTGTGGCTGCCATCTCGGCAGCCACTACTGCCCCTGCTGTTGCCGACAGCTCGAGCTTCGCTTCTGATACCGTTGCGGCTTGCCAGTCCGCAATTGATCTAGCGACAGTGACCGATACCCTAATCGAGATTGGCTGGTCTCCGGTGGTCCCAGCGGAACTTGACGAACGCGCAATAAAGTCTTTTGCCGCAACGTTACTTGCAGAACAGTTTGGCTATGGTGACGTTGCCAATCCGCGCATAACAAGAACATGGGAACTTGCACTCAAGAATGCCGCCGGGACTCGTAATCTAAAGATTGTCGAAAGCACACAACAAAAAGATCGTTGGTTTGTTAAACTTCAAACCGGAAGCGTTTTGCGCATCGACAGTTATGTGCATGACACCTACGGCCATCTAAGTTGCGTGATTGCGCTCAAAAATGAAGAATCGCCAGTGACATTTGAGCGTTTGCTTGGGGACACAGGACGTGATCCTGCGACCTTGCCTCCAGTGCATCGTCTTCGATCGCAATCATATGAAAGAAACGGCCTAAAACGGGTTCTGAACGGTGCGGTCCTGAACACCGAGCGCATTTCCGCCGTGTCGGGCATTGACATTGATGTGTCCTCTGTTTTCTCAACTTATGTCACGAAACAGTCAGAGAACTAAGAATGACCTTCTCCGACGCCATACGCACCTGCTTCTCCAAGTTCTTCACTTTCTCGGGCCGTGCTTCGCGGCCCGAATACTGGTTCTTTTTCCTGTTCATCGTGATCTGGAACATCATTGCCGGGATCATCGACTGGCAGTTCTTCACGCAGGTCGCGGTGACGGAAACCGAAACCTCGAAATCCGTGTCGACCACGTCCTCGCAACCGGTGCAGGGCATCGTCAGCCTGATCGTCTTCTTTCCCCATCTGGCAGTTGCTTTCCGGCGGATGCATGATACCGGTCGCAGCGGGCTGTATGCTCTGCTGCCGATCCTGTTGATCCTTGGCGCCGGAGCCGTGCTCGTTTTCGGTATCGGCCTGGCCTCTCATTTCCAGCATGGTGGCAGGCTGGATATCCTGTTTACCCGCGCCACGTTGCTCATCGTTCTTCCGACACTACTGGTACTGGTCGTGTCGCCCCTCCTGGTTCTATGGTGGCTGACACGCCCCAGCCAGCCAGGCACCAATCAATACGGTCCCAACCCAACAGAGGTAGCCCTATGACCGAACATTCGCCCAATTCCGCCTTTCATGCCTCAAGCTTCATGCAGGGGCATAATGCCGAATATCTGGAGCAGCTTTATGCGCAATACACAAAGAACCCCGGTGCGGTGGATGCCGCATGGGGCGCGTTCTTTGATGCCATGGGCGATGATGCCCCCGATGTTCAACGCGAAGCCGAAGGTCCGTCCTGGGCGCGCACCGACTGGCCGCCGATGCCAGCAGACGACCTGACTGGTGCGCTGACTGGTGAATGGGCCGAGATTGACGCCAAAGCGGCGGGCAAGAAGATCAAGGACAAGGCGGCTGAAAAAGGGGCTGAGGTCAGCGACGATCAGATCAAACGCGCCGTGCTGGACAGTTTGCGAGCACTGATGCTGATCCGGGCCTACCGCATCCGGGGCCATCTGGCCGCGGATCTGGACCCGCTGGGTATGCGCGCTGCCAGCACCCATCCTGAGCTGGACCCGAAGACTTACGGTTTCACCGATGCCGACATGGATCGCCCGATCTTTATCGACAACGTGCTGGGACTGCAGGTCGCTTCGATGCGGCAGATCGTTGAAATCGTGAAACGCACATACTGCGGCACCTTTGCGCTGCAATACATGCATATCTCGAACCCGGAAGAGGCCGCCTGGCTGAAAGAGCGGATCGAGGGCTATGGCAAGGAAATCCAGTTCACCAAGGAAGGCCGCAAGGCGATCCTGAACAAAATGGTCGAGGCCGAGGGTTTCGAGAAGTTCCTGCACGTCAAGTACATGGGTACCAAGCGGTTCGGTCTGGACGGTGGCGAGGCGCTTATCCCGGCGATGGAACAGATCATCAAGCGCGGTGGAGCGCTTGGCCTTAGTGACATCGTCATCGGGATGCCGCACCGGGGTCGCCTGAACATTCTGGCCAACGTGATGGGCAAGCCTTATCGCGCGATTTTCAACGAATTCCAGGGCGGTAGCTTCAAGCCCGAAGACGTGGATGGCTCTGGCGACGTGAAATATCACCTCGGCGCCTCCAGCGATCGCGAATTCGATGGCAACAGTGTGCACCTGTCACTGACCGCCAACCCCTCTCACCTTGAGGCGGTAAACCCGGTGGTTCTGGGTAAGGTCCGCGCCAAGCAGGACCAACTGGGCGATACAGATCGCACAAGGGTCATGGCCATTTTGCTGCACGGTGACGCGGCCTTTGCCGGTCAAGGTGTTGTGGCCGAGGGCTTTGGCCTATCCGGCCTGAAAGGGCACAGAACCGGCGGCACCATGCACATCGTGGTCAACAACCAGATCGGGTTCACTACCGCGCCGCATTTCAGCCGCTCGAGCCCCTATCCCACCGATATCGCACTGATGGTCGAGGCCCCGATCTTCCATGTGAACGGCGACGACCCCGAGGCGGTGGTTCACGCCGCGAAGGTGGCGACCGAGTTCCGCCAGAAGTTCCATAAAGACGTGGTTCTGGACATCTTCTGTTATCGCCGGTTTGGCCATAACGAGGGCGATGAGCCCATGTTCACCAACCCGATCATGTACAAGAAGATCAAGACCCATAAGACAACGCTTTCCTTGTATACCGAGCGGCTGGTCAAGGACGGGCTGATCCCCGAGGGTGAGATCGAAGATATGAAGGCCGCCTTTCAGGCCCACCTGAACGACGAGTTCGAGGCCGGGAAAGACTACAAACCCAACAAGGCCGACTGGCTGGATGGGCGCTGGTCGCATCTTGACAAGAACAAGGATGATTATGTCCGGGGTGAAACAGCGATCTCGGCAGAGACACTGGCGGAAATCGGAGCCGCGCTGACCAAAGCTCCTGACGATTTCGCAATGCACAAAACCGTTGGGCGGTTGCTGGAACATAAGAAGCAGATGTTCGAGACCGGTGCAGGATTTGACTGGGCCACGGGTGAGGCACTGGCGTTTGGATCGTTGCTGACCGAAGGATATCCCGTGCGTCTGGCCGGGCAGGATGCAACGCGGGGCACGTTCAGCCAGCGTCACTCTGGGTTTGTTCATCAGGAAACCGAAGAACGGTATTACCCGCTCAACAACATCCGTGCCGGGCAATCCCAATACGATGTTATCGACTCGATGCTGTCCGAATACGCGGTGCTGGGTTTCGAATACGGCTATTCGCTGGCAGAACCGAACGCTCTGGTTCTGTGGGAGGCGCAGTTCGGCGACTTTGCCAACGGTGCGCAGATCATGTTCGACCAGTTCATCAGCTCGGGTGAAAGCAAGTGGCTGCGGATGTCCGGTCTGGTCACATTGCTGCCACACGGGTTCGAAGGGCAAGGCCCGGAACACTCGTCAGCGCGTCTGGAACGGTTCCTGCAAATGTGCGGTCAGGACAACTGGATCGTGGCGAATTGCACGACACCGGCGAACTATTTCCACATCCTGCGCCGTCAGTTGCACCGGACCTTCCGGAAGCCACTGATCCTGGTGACACCGAAGTCACTGCTGCGTCACAAGCTGGCCGTCAGCACGGCGGATGATTTCACCACTGGGTCCAGCTTCCACCGGGTGCTGTGGGATGACGCGCAGAAGGGCAACTCTGACACCAAGCTGGTGGCCGATGACAAGATCAAGCGCGTCGTCATGTGTTCCGGCAAAGTCTACTTCGACCTGCTGGAGGAACGCGATGCGCGTGGCATCGACGACATCTACCTGATGCGGATCGAACAATTCTATCCGTTCCCGGCACATTCACTGATCAACGAACTCGAACGGTTCAAGAATGCCGAGATGGTCTGGTGTCAGGAAGAGCCCAAGAACCAGGGTGCGTGGACCTTTATCGAACCCAACATCGAATGGGTCCTGTCCCGTATCGATGCTAAACACACTCGCCCGACCTATGCCGGTCGCGCCACATCGGCCTCGCCCGCAACGGGGCTGGCCAGCCAACACAAAGCCCAACAAGAAGCGCTGGTTAACGAAGCGCTGAGCATTGAAGGAAAGTAAGCGATGACGATTGAAGTTCGTGTTCCCACGCTTGGCGAATCGGTCACCGAAGCCACAGTTGCAACCTGGTTCAAAAAGCCCGGTGATGCGGTCGCCATGGATGAGATGCTGTGTGAGCTGGAGACAGACAAGGTCACCGTCGAGGTTCCTTCTCCCGCAGCGGGTGTAATGGGTGAAATCGTGGCAGCCGAAGGCGAAACCGTTGGTGTTGACGCCTTGCTGGCAACGATTGCGGCGGGCGAAGGCGCAGCCCCGGCGCCAGCCGCAGCCCCGGCAGCGGCACCTGCCGCATCAGGTGGGTCGGTTGACGTGATGGTTCCGACACTTGGTGAGTCTGTGACGGAGGCAACCGTTTCGACCTGGTTCAAGAAGGTTGGCGACAACGTCGCGCAGGACGAGATGCTGTGCGAATTGGAAACCGATAAAGTCTCGGTTGAAGTTCCCGCACCGACTTCGGGTGTTCTTGCGGAAATCGTTGCTCCAGAAGGATCGACCGTGGATGCGGCTGCCAAGCTGGCTGTCATCTCCGGAGCTGCCGCTGGTGCAGCAGCCGCGCCGGCCCAGGCAGCAGCGGCGGCGCCCGCAGCAACAAGCACCGGAAAAGACGTCGCAAACGCACCGTCCGCCCAGAAAGCAATGGCCGAAGCCGGACTGTCAGCTGATCAGGTCACCGGAACAGGCCGCGACGGTCGCATCATGAAGGAAGACGTGTCCAAAGCCGTCGCAGCAGTTTCAGCCCCGGTACCTGCGGCGGCTGCGCCCGCCCCTATGGCCCAAGCCCCACGCGCCCCTGTGGCTGCCGAGGACGAGGCCCGCGAAGAACGCGTGCGGATGACCCGCCTGCGCCAAACCATTGCCAAACGTCTCAAGGACGCACAAAACACCGCTGCGATCCTGACCACCTACAACGAGGTGGACATGACCGAGGTCATGGCCCTGCGCAATCAGTACAAAGACCAGTTCGAGAAGAAGCATGGTGTGCGTCTGGGCTTTATGTCCTTCTTCACCAAGGCCTGCTGCCACGCGCTGAAAGAAGTGCCCGAGGTCAATGCGGAGATTGATGGAACCGACATCGTCTACAAGAACTTCGTGCATATGGGCGTTGCCGCTGGTACGCCGCAGGGTCTGGTCGTTCCCGTGATCCGTGATGCTGACAGCATGTCCTTTGCCGCGATCGAAAAAGCCATCGCCGAAAAGGGCAAGCGCGCCCGTGACGGCAAGCTGAGCATGGCTGAGATGCAGGGTGGCACCTTCACCATCTCGAACGGTGGTGTCTATGGCTCGCTAATGTCCTCGCCGATCCTGAATCCCCCTCAGTCGGGTATTCTGGGCATGCACAAGATCCAGGACCGCCCGATGGTCATCAATGGTGAGATCAAGATCCGCCCGATGATGTATCTGGCCCTGTCTTATGACCACCGGATTGTCGATGGCAAAGGTGCCGTTACCTTCCTCGTTCGTGTGAAAGAGGCGCTGGAAGATCCGCGCCGCCTGCTGATGGACCTGTAAGCATGGCAACGCATGTCCTTTGGCAAGCCGACGTGGCCGATTTCAACGCCTGGCTGAAAGTGTTCCGCGAGGACAAACCGATGCGCAAGGCCGCGGGTATCCGCGACCTGCATGTCTGGCGCGACCCCAACCAAAAAGACCACGCCATCGCGATGTTCGAGGTTACAAACCTGGACAAGGCCAAAGCCTTCTTTGGTTCCGAAGAATTGGCGATGCATCACGAGCGGGGCGGAATTGCCCATATCTCGATCAAGCTGCTGGAACCTGTTTGACAACGACTATTTCCGACCCGCCAAATCGGGTCGTGGAAGCGCCGGAACGTCCGGTCGATTTAGGAGAATGTAATGGCAAATTATGACGTCATCGTAATCGGCGCCGGACCCGGCGGCTATGTCTGCGCGATCCGCTGCGCTCAACTGGGTTTGAAAACCGCCGTGGTCGAAGGGCGCGAAACACTGGGTGGTACTTGCCTTAACGTGGGCTGCATCCCCTCGAAGGCGCTGCTGCATGCCAGCCACCAACTGCACGAGGCCGAGCATAACTTTGCCAAGATGGGCCTGAAGGGCAAAGCGCCTTCGGTCGATTGGAAACAGATGCAGGCCTATAAAGATGAGGTGATCGAGGGCAACACCAAGGGCATCGAGTTCCTGTTCAAGAAGAACAAGATCGACTGGCTGAAAGGCTGGGGCTCGATCCCTGCGGCCGGCAAAGTTCAGGTCGGCGATGAAATCCATGAAACCAAGAACATCATCATTGCGTCAGGCTCCGAACCGTCCTCGCTGCCCGGTGTCGAAGTGGATGAGAAGGTGGTTGTGACCTCAACCGGTGCTCTGTCTCTGGGCAAGATCCCGAAGAAAATGGTGGTGATCGGCGCGGGTGTGATCGGGCTGGAACTGGGATCGGTTTACAGCCGCCTGGGCGCTGAAGTTACCGTGATCGAGTTCCTCAAGGAGATCACGCCGGGCATGGACCCTGAGGTGCAAAAAACCTTCCAGCGCATTCTCAAGAAACAGGGCCTGACCTTTGTCATGGGCGCGGCGGTGCAGAAAACCGAAGCGACCAAGACCAAGGCCAAAGTTACCTACAAGCTGCTCAAAGACGACAGTGAACATGTGATCGACGCCGATACCGTGCTGGTGGCCACCGGGCGGAAACCCTATTCGGATGGTCTGGGATTGGACGCTTTGGGCATCGAGATGACCCCGCGCGGCCAGATCAAGGTGGGCAAGGACTGGCAGACCAACGTGCCGGGCATCTACGCCATCGGTGACGTGACCGAAGGACCGATGCTGGCACACAAGGCCGAAGACGAAGGCATGGCCGCCGCCGAGCAGGTTGCAGGAAAGCACGGTCATGTGAACTATGGCGTGATTCCGGGCGTGATCTACACCTGGCCAGAAGTCGCGAATGTTGGTGAAACCGAAGCGACGCTCAAGGAACAGGGTCGTGCCTATAAGGTCGGCAAGTTCATGTTCATGGGCAATGGGCGCGCCAAGGCGAATTTTGCGGCTGACGGGTTCGTCAAGATTCTGGCCGACAAGGAAACCGATCGCATCCTGGGTGCCCATATCATCGGCCCGGGCGCGGGTGATCTGATCCACGAGGTCTGTGTGGCGATGGAATTCGGTGCTTCCGCCGAGGATCTGGCGCTCACCTGCCACGCGCATCCGACGTATTCCGAAGCGGTGCGCGAGGCTGCCCTGGCCTGCGGAGACGGCCCGATCCACAGCTAACACCCCTGACCCCGGCGGCGATCAGCTTGCCGGGGTCAGCCATGCATCCAGATAGGTTTCCAGCCTGTCTGTGAACGTTGTCGCTGAATGCAGCGCGCAATACTGTAAGGACATGGCCTGAATGGCAAAGGCCTGCACGCCTTCTGCCAACAGCTCGGATGGTACATCCTTGCGTACCTCTGCTGTTTCAAGCCACATCATCACGACCCGGAAATACCGTTCAAAACAATAGGCAATCGGCCCAATATCTGCGATAGCCGTTGCCCCCGAGTATCTGATCAACAGATCGAACACGTACCGTTCGGACGTCATGAATTCGTGGACCGGTTCCAGCGAAGCGATAATCTCTGGTACCGTTTTGGGTGGGGTACCGGATTGGGCCTGATCCAGGCAAGCATTCAGCTTGTCCGCGATCAGGATTTCCATCAGCGCGTCCTTGTCGCGGAAATGCGCGAAGAAGGTCCCCTTGGCAACACCCGCGGCCTTTACAACTTCATCCACCCGCAATGCTTCATATCCGCCATGTCGGATAACCTCTTCCGCAGCTGATAGAAGCTTGGCGCGGGTCTTGATGGTACGTTTCTGGATCGTTTTTTGCATAACGCCCAATCGCACATTTTTTGACCGTGGTCAAATTTAATATTGACCGCGGTCATTTTTTGATTCTATAAACTGACCGCGGTCATTTTTAGGAGAACCCCGATGCACCCCAAGAAAATCCTCATCCTCGATGGACATCCGGCAGAAAGCAGCTTGTCACGCACATTCGCAGAAACCTATGGCGAGGCAGCCCGCAAAAACGGACATGATGTCCGAATAGTCCATCTGAGCGACCTGCAATTCGATTTTGATTTCGGTCAGGGCAACTATCACGACTTCAAGCCGCTTGAACCGGTTCTGGAACAAGTGTTGCAGGACTTCGAATGGAGCGACCATCTGGTCCTGACCACACCTATGTGGTGGGGCGGGCTGCCTGCAAAACTCAAGGGATTGATTGACCGGATGTTCATACCGGGGCGGACATTCGACACCCGAAACACGACGATGGCTGGCCTGCCAGCCCCGATGCTGACCGGACGCACGGCACGCGTTATCCTGACCTCAGATACGCCGGGCTGGTTCATGCGCCTGATGTACAGGCAAGCGCTTATTCGACAGGTTCGGGGCCAGATCCTCGGGTTTGTTGGCTTCAAACCAACGCGATTCACTTACTTTGCAGGCGCAAGCTATCCCAAACCGGGCAGCGTTGATCGCTGGATCAAAAAGGTGTCCAGAATCGGAGCCGCCGCAGCTTGACTGAACAACCGTCCGCTACCTACCACATTGTTTTGGCGGCGCGTGCAGCCCAGTCTTTGTCATATTGCGCGCCGCCCTCTTCACCCTCTGACGCCTCCGACAAAAGCTGCCCAATCGTCGGAAGGTCCTTGCTTTCGTCGCCACAAGTCCAAGTGCGGGCGCGCATCAGTGCACGCGCGCACTGACTGTAAATCTCGTCAATCTGCACGACGATAACCGTCGCCGGAACCTTGCCAGCCTTTTCGAACTGGTTGCGCAATGCCGCGTCTGCGGTCAATCGGGCTGTTCCGTTAACCCGAACGACATTGTCAGAACCCGGCACAAAGAACATCAGCGAAACGCGCGGGTCCCGAACAATGTTGCGCAAGCTGTCCAGGCGGTTGTTTCCCCGCCAGTCAGGCAGCGCCAGTGTTTTTGGGTTCAATTCGCGCACAACAGCACCGTCGTCCCCACGTGGGCTTCCGTCCACACCCTCGGGACCAACTGTACTGAGAACACAAAGGCGCGCGGCTTCAATCCACTTGCGATAGAGCGGAGTTAAGTGTCGAACGACCTTTCGCAACGAAGCAGCACCCGGCGTTCCGTACAACGCCTCGAGATCTTCTATTTTTTCAATGAATTCCATCAGGATCAAACCCCACTTCGCGCATCAATTCGTTCGAGCGTGTTTCGATGACTTCCGCCAACCGCGCGAGGAACTCATCGCGGGCAACACCTGGTTTGATCGGCTCCAGAAAATCTACAATGGCAAGGCCGGGTTTACGCATCACGCCTGTACGGGGCCAGAACACGCCAGCATTCGTCGCAACCGGAACGCATGGAAAACCAAGGCCTTCATACAGGACCGCTGTACCAACCTTGTAGGGTTTCTTTACTCCCGGTGCCACACGCGTGCCCTGCGGATAGATCACCAGCTGACCGGGTTCGGAAAACTCTTTTGAGACGTCCTTGACCATTTTTGCCACAGCCGCACCGCGCTTGCCGCGATTGACCGGGATACAGCCAAGGCGTCGTGCATACATGCCAATGACCGGTGTGAACAACAGCTCGCGTTTCATGATAAACTTGCCGTGCGGAATGGCGTCGAAAATCATGATGATATCAAGGAACGACTGATGTTTGGCTCCGATGACCACTTCATTCGTTGGGGCATTGCCCCGCACCTCACAGCGGATACCAACCATCCACCGGGCCAGCCACATGGTGCTTTTGGCGTAGGTTTTGCACGCTTTCAGGGCACCGTTTTTGGAAAACAGCGCATAAGGTAGAAACGCGATGCCAAGGATCAGCATCCAAGCATAGATCACAATCATGAAGATGAGGGAACGAACCCACTGAATTGCCATCAACATCAGGAAAGCTCCTTCAACTTGCGTCGGGCCGCGGCCCATGTGGCAACAAAGGCAACGGCTGCCCCAAGGACGGGGATAAGAACCGGCAATACCCAGTCTTTGCCCTGAAATCCAACTCCGGTCAGAAACCCGCCCGCGTCCGAAGCTTCGGGCAAAAGCAAGACACCAGTCATTCCCAGCAGGGTCCCAACCGAAGCGCCGAAAAACGCGCGATAGGTAAACCGCCGTACAAAAGCCCCTGCGATGAAACCATCCTGCGCGCCAACCAATCGCAGAACCTCGATAATCTGCGCATTGGCCGCAAGTGAGGCGTTGGCTGCAAGGGTAATCATCGCAGCGGTCGCGCCACCGATCAGCAGGATTGATATCCATCCCAGACGACGCAGGGACATCGCTGCATCGACCAGCGGTTCGCGCCATCGCGTGTGATCATCCAGAACCGCGCCGGGCACCTCGGCCCCCAATCGCAATCGCAGCCCGATCGCATCCAGCCCCGGTTCGCCCTCGATAATCTCGATCAGCTGCGGGATTGGCAAAGTATCCAGCGGCAGGTCCGGCCCGAACCAAGGCGCCAGCAATGCGGCCTGTTCTTCTGTGCTAAGCGCACGGGCGGAGGCGACACCTGGCGTCTGGCTGAGGACGGTCAATGCCGCTTCTGTCTGGGCAGCAAGCTGCTCGGCCGGTGCGTTGATGCGCAAGGTCGCAGCGCCCGCCAGTTCCGAGGCCCACCGATCCGCGATGCGGCCAGAGGCGAGGGACAAAGCCAAAGCAAAAACAGCAAGAAATGCCATGGCACCAGCGACAAACAGCGTCAGATGCGCGGTGTAGCCGGTTGGCGGAACAACGCGGTCAGCACGGGTATCGCCGCGCAGCAGGTTTCGGATATCAGCCCCAGTCACAGGTCTGCCCCCGCCAGATGCAGCTTTCGCTGCGAAATCCGCAAAACACGGGCCTGAACATGACTTTTTGCCGCGCGGATCAGGCTCAGGTCATGGGTGGCAATCAGAACGGTCTTTCCCATACGGTTCAGCTCGACCAGCAGGTGCAACAAACGTTGCGACATCTCCCAATCGACATTGCCCGTGGGCTCATCAGCCAATATGACATCGGGCGACAGGATGACGGCGCGCGCCAGAGCCGCCCGTTGACGTTCACCGCCGGACAATTCCGGTGGCCGCGCTTCGAGACGTGCACCAAGCCCCACCCAGCTGAGCAGTTCGGTCAGATTGTCTTGCCCGGACGATTCCCCGCGCCCAGAGACCATCAGTGGCAAGGCGACATTCTCGGCAAGCGTCATATGGTCAAGGAACTGGCAATCCTGATGAACAACGCCAACACGGCGACGCAGCACGGCCAGCTGATCCCGATCAAGGGCCGAGATATCCTGATCAAACACGCTGAGACGTCCCGAGGTTGGTAACAGTGCCCCGTAACACAGCTTGAGCAATGTCGTCTTTCCCGCCCCCGATGGCCCGGTCAGAAAATGGAACGACCCCGGCTGCAATTGAACCGAGACATCGCTCAGCAACTCGCCGCCACCGTAGGTATAGCTGACATTTTCCAGCTCGATCACACGTGCCCCCAATATTTTGCCGCTCTTCTTGCCCGAGCAGGGCGACGGTTTCAATGGCTCTACCGAGTCCAATTGGTGACACTTGGCCCATGAAACCGAAAACGCCCTTTGCTGTTGGGTCTTAACGGAATATCATCCCTGAAAAAACTATTATCGGCCCTTCATCCGGCCGAGGAGGCAGCATGCGTCTTACATGTCCGAATTGCACTGCGCAGTACGAAGTTCCTGACGAGGTCATCCCCGAGGAAGGCCGCGACGTGCAGTGTTCGAACTGCGATCAGACCTGGTTTCAGGCCAAGCATCCATCCGAGCAGACGGATGAACCGAACGCGCCCGAGGACAAGCCTGTTGAGGCAGATACATCGGACACCGAGGTCGAGGCCCAGAAGGACGCCGAGCCCGCAGATAAATCAGCGCCAGAGGTTGAAAAACCTGCTGCATCTACAGGAAATGTTGCCCCATCAGTCGCCAGTATCCTGAAAGAAGAAGCCGCACGAGAAGCGGAGTTACGTGCGCAGGAAGGCGGTGGTCTGGAAAGCCAGCCCGATCTGGGCCTGGAAGCCCCACCAGAGCCAAAGGTCAGGCCCAAACGCCCTGCAACTTCGGAAACCGCCGTTGATGCCGGGCAAAAGGATGCACTGCCGGATGTCGATGCCATCAACTCGAGCATGCGGTCGGACCCGGCAGAAGATGAGGCGCAGGCGCCCCGCAAGTCCGGTGGGTTCTTGCGCGGTTTTGCGCTAATGCTGATCATCGGCGTGGTTCTGTACCTGATCTACGGGAATGCCCGCCAGATCAGCGAGGCTGTACCGCAGGCCGATCCGTTGCTCAGCTCATATGTGTCGCTGGTGGATCAGGCGCGCATCTGGCTCGAAACTCAGGCAGGATCCGGTGCGCAGAACTAAGGGCTAGAACCGCTCCAGCAACCGCTTGAGGTATTCCAGCTCGATCTGGGGACGATCTGTTTCACCGGTCCGGCGGCGGATTTCATCCAGCAACTCTCGCGCCCGGCGATAGACATCTTCGCCCTGCAACAGGTTTTCATCGGTTGAAATCGAACCGGCAGCGCCTGGGTTTCGGCCCAGCGGATCGCGGTTGTTGGCCTGCATGTCGCCGTCCTGCGTTCCCTGCCCCGGTTGGTTCTGCTGTTCCTGCGCCATGGCTTCACCCAGCGACCGCATCCCTTCGCGCAACGCTTCCATCGCTTCGGATTGACGGTCGATAGCTTCGGCGAGATCATCGCCACGCAGAGCTTGCTCGGCCTCGTCCATGGCACGCCCGGCCCGATCCAGCGCTTCGCGCGCGGCGTCACCTTCGGGTGTGCCGACACCGGGGAGACCTTGTTGCTGACGACCCAACTCGTCTCTCAACGCTTGCTGTCGGTCGGCGAGCGAGCCTTGCCCCTGCTCACCGTCTCCAGCCTGATCCGAACCTTCACCTTGTCCGCCCTGTCCTTCGTGGCTTTGCCCCCGGCCTTGCCCGCCGTTGCGGCCTTCGTTCCCTTGGCTTTCACCTGATTGCGCGCCGGGGTTGAATTGTTCCTGCAAATCACGAAAGGCCTGATCGCTAAGACCCTGCTGTTCGCGCAGGGTTTCGGCAAGACCTTCCATGGCCTGCTGGCCTTCGGATTGCTGCCCTTGGCCCTGACCCTGAGTTACACGCATGTTCTCCATCATCTGCTGGAATTCTTCCAGCGCCTGCTGGGCTTCGGCCATGCGACCTTGTTCCATCAGTTCCTGAATGCGGTCCATCATGCGCTGCAGGTCATCCTGCGTCATTTGCAAAGATTCACTATTCTGGCCGGGCTGACGTTCGCCGTCTTCTCCATCTTGCTGTGCCAGACGTTGTAGTTGCTGAAGGTAATCCTGCGTCGCCTCGCGCAATTCCTGCATCAACTCCGCTATTTCTTCGTCGCTGGCCCCGTTCTTCATCGCCTCGGTCAGACGTTCCTGCGCGCGGCGCATCCGTTCCAATGCATCCGCCAGCGTCCCGTCCTCGATCACCACGGCAAGGTCCCACAGGGCTTGTGCAATCTCTTCCTGTTGATTGGGTTTCAACCCGTATCGATGAAAAGTTTCCAATCGCCTCAGAACAACCCGCAGACGCAGATAGGCTGTGTCAGAACGAAACAGATCCTCAGGGCGGTGCGACACAGCCCTCAGCAATTGCGAGACACGAGGCGCATTGGATCGCGACCAAAGCAGATCGCGCCTTTGCTCAATCACGGCTGCCGCCAGTGGATCAAAGAAGCGCCGTGCTGGCAATGCCGTCTCATAGGAATCCGAAGACGTTTGCTGCTCCGCTGCATCCGTTGCCATCAAGGTAATCCTGACCGGCAAATGCGCCCACGGATGCTGCGAGAAATCCTCGATCAGGTCTTCGGTGAAATCTGCCCGATCACCGGTGATCGGCATGGGTAATTCAATTTCGATCACCTCGCGCGGCTCTGGCTCGGCCGCCAGTCCGTACCGACGGTCAATCGCCGCCAAATCCAGCTCGATCCGGGCCAAGCCCGAAACCACTCCGTAATCATCGCTGGCGGAAAATGGCAGCTTCATCTGCCCGCCGGCTTCAGACTCGGCGGTGCCGGAAACTGCAATCTGCGGAGCCGCGTCGTCAATGACCTGCACCGACCAGTCCCGCCCCGCCGGTCCATCAATGCGCAACTGACCCGAGCGTTCGGCAACAAACTCCTGTTCCGGGTCTGTTGCCGCCTCGGTTCCGCTGGCAGAACTGCTTTCGGTCAGACTATGTGCACCGACCTCACCGTAAAGTCGCAAGGTGATGCGACTGCCCTTGGGAACAGAAAGCGCCGCCCCCGTCTGATCAGCAAGATATAAGGTCGGCAAACCTGTGTATCTGGGGGGTTCCACCCATCCTTCCCAAGTTGGGCCCTGTCCAGCGACGGCTGTACCCGGCGCCATGTCCGCCACTGAACCCACGCGCCACAACGAACCAAAGATCAGCGCCACGACAAATGCCAGCAGAGCGGCATAGCGCAGCGCATACGGATCACGCGACGCAAGCCGAAGATCTGGTTTCACAGCCTCAGCAGTGGCCGCACGCTGTGCCATGCGGGCTTTGTGCGCCTGCCACAAGGCAACCGAGTCACCATCGTTGGTACCGATTGCCTGATCATCCAGCAAAGCCTGAATAGGTCGACCGGGCAGAGCCTCATCCAGCCGCGCTAGCGCATCAGCGCGGGACGGCAGCTTGAATTTCGTGACACCGTGGACGGATGCTACACCAAAAGAGATCAACGAGAGCGCACCAGCACCCCAGACGATTTCAACGGGCAGATGATCCTGCAGCCCCAGCATCAGAGCGGCGAGCAAAGCCAGAACAATCGAGAACGCAGGCCAGAACGCGCGCAGTACCTGTTCAGCCACCATGCCAAGATGGGTTAGCCACAGGGACAGGCGCGGAATGGGCAGGTTCGTACTGTTGGTCAAGACGGGCCTCCGGGACGGGCCCGCGCGGTTATCGCGTCAAAGCCACGATGGTATGGTATCGCGGTTTATGATTTCGTCAAAGCTTGGCCGTTCACGAATGACTGCAAATTGATCGCCATTCACCAGAACTTCAGGGATCAACGGACGGGTATTGTATTCGCTGGACATCACCGCACCGTATGCACCCGCGCTGCGAAATGCGACCAGATCACCCGATTTCAACGGTGGCATATTGCGCTGCTTGGCAAAGGTATCCCCGGATTCGCAGACCGGGCCTACGATGTCATAGGCTTGCTGTTCCACGCCAGCCGCCGGTTCCTGCACCGCTACGATATCGTGGTACGCTTCGTACATTGCAGGCCGGATCAGGTCATTCATCGCCCCATCAAGGATCAAAAAGTCGCGACCTTCGCCTGATTTCACATAGATGACCTTGCTGACCATGATCCCGGCATTGCCCGCGATCAGGCGGCCCGGCTCAATCTCGATCTCACAGCCCAGATGGCCCAGTGTTTTCTTGACCAGCGCACCATATTCAATCGGCAAGGGCGGTGCGTCGTTCGACCGGGTGTATGGAATGCCCAAACCACCGCCCAGGTCAAGGCGCCTAATGTTGTGACCTTCAGAGCGGAGGCGCTCGGTCAACTCGGCCAACTTTGTGTAGGCCAACTCATACGGTTCAAGTTCGGTCAGTTGCGAGCCGATGTGAACGTCGATGCCGATCACCTCCAGCCCCGGCAGGTCGGCGGCGTGAGCATAAACTTCCGAGGCGCGGGCTATCGGAATGCCAAACTTGTTCTCGGACTTGCCCGTGGCAATCTTGGCATGCGTCCTGGCATCAACATCCGGGTTCACCCTGACGGTAATCGGCGCGATCACGCCAAGCTCAAGCGCAATGGCGTTGATCACTTCCATTTCGGGCTCGGATTCGACATTGAACTGGCGAATGCCGCCGCTCAGCGCCATGCGTATCTCGTCCGCTGTTTTCCCCACACCTGAGAACACGGTCTTGTCACCGGGAACACCAGCCGCCTTCGCACGCAGATATTCTCCGCCCGAGACCACGTCCATCCCCGCACCTGCTTGGGCCAATGTCTTAAGGATCGCCTGATTGCTGGCCGCCTTCATCGCGTAGCAGACCAGATGATCGGTGCCGTCCAACGCGTCATCGAACAGCTTGAAATGCCGCAGCAATGTAGCCGTGGAATAGACGTAGAACGGTGTTCCAACCGCGGCTGCGATTTCGGAGACGGGGACATCCTCGGCGTAAAGCGCGCCGTCGCGGTACAAAAAGTGATCCATGCTTGCGCGCTTAGACCATAAAAGGACTTCGGATCAATGGATTCTGTATCCTTAGTCCCGGTTTAGTTTTGCGTTGAAACACCAACTCGGCCATAGCCCGAGATTGAAATGCCGGTGCCCGATTGTTTTGGTTCGGCCGCAGGTTCCGGACGTCGCGCTGACGAAGGCTCGCAAGCCGCCAAAACAGCAAGAGCACAAACCAATCCCAGAATTCTCATTTCAATACCATTTCTTTGTGTGACAGGTAATCGATACGTGGACCCAACATGAGGTGCCGGGACCATGGGCGCAACATTCAAAAGGATCAGAATCCAAGATAAATGCCCAGCGGTCCGCGGCTTAGGCCGACACCCCCGCCAACATACGCGCCGCTTGATCCAACCCCAATGGTGGCACCGACCGTGGGTTGAGGGGCAGTTGGTTGATCAGGCTCGCCATCAGCCCCGCACCCGGCCAGCACCAGACCGGAAACCGCAATCAGGATCGCACGTAGCGCGGTTGTCATACCATTGCCTTCCATCGTTCGATCTGGGCCCGCACCTGATCGGGGGCGGTACCACCGTAGGACTGCCGCGAGTTTACCGAATTGTCGACGCCAAGGACAGAGTAGACATCATCCGAGATATCACCATGGACCGATTGCATATCATCCAGCGTCAGGTCGGGCAGATCACAATCCTTGCCTTCGGCCATGGCCACCAGTGATCCGGTGACGTGATGCGCATCCCGGAACGGCAGGCCCAGCACCCGCACCAGCCAGTCGGCCAGATCCGTAGCGGTCGAGAAACCCGAGCCGGCGGCGGCGGCAAGGCTGTCGCGGTTGGCGGTCATGTCCTTGACCATCCCTTCCATCGCAGCCAGTGCCAGCATCCAGTTGTCGGCGGCGTCAAAGACCTGTTCCTTGTCCTCCTGCATGTCCTTTGAATAGGTCAGCGGCAGGCCCTTCATCACCATCATCAGCGCGGTATTGGCCCCATAGATACGCCCAACCTTGGCGCGGATCAGTTCGGCTGCATCCGGGTTCTTTTTCTGCGGCATGATCGACGAGCCGGTCGAAAACCGGTCGGACAGGGACACGAAACGGAACTGGGCCGACGACCAAATCACCAGCTCCTCGGCAAAGCGCGACAGGTGCACAGCGCAGATCGAGGCTGTCGACAGGAACTCCAGCGCGAAATCGCGGTCACTGACGGCATCCAGCGAGTTGGCGGCGGGGCGATCAAAGCCCAACGCCTGCGCCGTCATATGGCGATCAATGGGGAAAGATGTACCCGCCAGTGCGGCGGCCCCCAACGGGGATTCGTTCATTCGGGCACGCGCGTCGCGGACTCGGCTCAGGTCGCGGCCAAACATCTCGACATAGGCCATCATGTGGTGGCCCCATGTTACGGGTTGCGCAGTTTGCAGGTGGGTGAAGCCGGGCATGACCCAATCGGCGCCTGCTTCGGCCTGTGCCAAAAGCGCGCGAATCAGAGCCAGCAGACCAGTTTCAGCCGCGTCTAGCTGATCCCGGACCCACAGTTTGAAATCCGTCGCCACCTGATCATTGCGCGAACGCCCTGTGTGCAAACGGCCAGCAGGCTCGCCGATGATCTCTTTCAGCCGCGCCTCGACATTCATGTGTATGTCTTCCAACGCAGTTGAAAACTGAAACGTGCCGCTCTGGATTTCTGACAAAACGGTGAGCAGCCCTTCCCGAATGGCTTCAGCATCACTATCACTTATGACGCCTGTAGCAGCCAACATGGCCGCATGGGCGCGCGAGCCTTCGATGTCCTGGGCTGCCATCCGCTGATCGAACCCGATCGAGGCGTTGATCGCCTCCATGATCGCGTCTGGACCGGCGGCAAAGCGGCCGCCCCACATCTGGTTCGAGGATTGATCGGTCATGTAAGAAAACCCGGAGTTGATATGCGCCTATTTCGTTTGATCCCCCTTTATATGGCCCTTGCGCTAGGTGCAAATGCCGCTTTGGCAACCGATGCCGCGACACTGGGCCCGTTACGGGAAGGCAGTCTGAAGCGCCTTATCCTGCATGAAGAACCCAAACCGGCAAAAGTGATCGAGTTTCAGCTGGAAGATGACGGGGGTGTCGGCACGCTGGCCGATTATGAGGGCAAGTATGTTCTGCTGAACTTCTGGGCCACCTGGTGCGCCCCCTGCCGCAAAGAAATGCCTCAGATCGCCGAGTTGCAGGACGAGTTCGGGGGGGACAAGTTTCAGGTTCTGACCCTTGCCACAGGCCGCAACTCACCAGCAGGGATCAAGAAGTTCTTCGAAGAAAATGGCATATCCAACCTGCCGCGTCACCAGGACCTCAGCTCGGCTGCCGCGCGCGAATTCGGTATCATCGCATTGCCCATCACGGTCATTCTGAATCCCGAAGGTCAGGAAATCGCGCGGTTGATCGGCGACGCCGAATGGAATTCGGACAGCGCGAAGGCGATCGTGTCGACGCTTGTTGGCGCAGAAAGCTGAGGAAATAGCCTTATAGTCAGCGAGTTCAGTGAATCGCGATATCCTTCGGGCATTCAACCCGGAGGATATTTTTATGAAATCAATTGAAGGAATTGCCGCGATGGCGGGTGATTTCTGGATAGCCGCTGATGCTGCTACCGCCAAAGATGTACGCAAGAAGGGAAAGGGAGATCCAGTAACCTACGCGATCTCCGACTAGTATTCCTGCTTCTCGAATGGCTGCGATCAGAGCCTTGATTTTGCAACACAGCTGACGTCACGCCACCTTTGACAGTTTCCATCCTCCTTTGCACTCTGCGCTCAGGAGGATGGAATGCCGCTGGAAATTCTATTGGTGTTGGTCGTTGGAGGCATAGCCGGGATTACGGTATTGTTGCATCTGACAGGCAAGTCGCGGTTGCACGTGCTGACGCCAGACACGGCGCCACGCCAGTGGCTGCGGCATTTCCCTGAAGACACGGTGATCGACGTGACAATCGCCCATGACGGTCACGCGGCGCTGGTAAGAACCCAGAACGGGGCTGGGTTGATCTGGTCCTTCGGCGCCGACACAGTAGCGCGGCATCTCCAGGACTTCGACTGGTTTGAGACCGCCAATGGCATCGAAGTTCGGTTTCACGACTTCAGCACCCCGCGCGCGACTCTTCACCTTGACCAGACCGAACGCCAGCACTGGCAACACTTGATGAGGCCCGCATGACAGACCAGGTAAGCTTTCCCGATGCGGTGCAATGGGCCGTCCCGTTTTTCATCGCTGCTATTCTGGCAGAATTCCTGTGGATCGCAGTCAAAGGCAAAGGCGGGCGGTATGAAACGCGCGATGCTGTAACCTCGCTGATCATGGGGGCCGGGAACATCGCGTCGGGCTTTTTGCTGGGCTTTATTGCCTATGCGTTTTTCATGTGGCTGTGGCAGATCACTCCTTTGGACCTGGGCACGTCATTTCCCATTATCATTCTGTGCTTTGTCCTGGATGATCTTCGCTATTACTGGGTACACCGTTTTGGGCATCGCATTCGCTGGGTCTGGGCCAGCCATGTCAACCACCACAGTTCACAGCACTACAATCTGACCACAGCTCTGCGGCAGACTTGGACCTATACCTTTACGTTCATGATGGTCGTTCGCGCGCCGCTGATCCTGCTGGGTTTCCATCCGGCCATGGTTCTGTTCGTCGGTGGATTGAACCTGATCTATCAGTTCTGGATTCACACCGAGGCCATCGGCAAGATGCCCCGATGGTTCGAAGCGGTCATGAATACCCCCAGCCATCATCGCGCGCATCACGGCCGGAACGCACGGTATCTGGATTGCAATTACGCCGGAGTTTTCATCATCTGGGACAAGATGTTCGGGACATTTGTGCCTGAACAGGAAAACGATCGGGTCGATTACGGGCTGGTTCACAATATCGGCACCTTCAACCCTTTGCGCGTTGCGTTTCACGAATGGGTCGGCATCTGGCACGACGCCACGCAGCCCGGCCTGACACTACGGCAACGTCTGGCCTATTGTTTCGCGCCTCCGGGGTACAGCCACGACGGCAGCCGCGACAACTCGGAACAGATAAAAGCCAAGCACCTGGCTCGCCATCCCGAGGACCGGGGAACGCCCGGTTTTGAGCAGGTCGACAAGATCCTGCCCAAAGGACAGGCAGAACAGGCCTGATACAGCCGTCAGGCCCCGCTAGACTTGAACTCCGGTCTTTGCACGCCATATCAGTGATTGAATGTGGCGCATAGATGAGCGAGGGGCGGCATGAAACGTTTGGCAACCATTTCAACCTTCGTGGGGTTGTTTGGCCTGTTGCTGGCCATGCTTGCCGCGCTCGGCAGCTTTGTTGGCACTCTGATCGCATTGGGTTTTGTCCTGATGATTCTGGGTGCGACAGGAGCCCTTCTCGGAGCCGCGGCGTCGCTGGCCCGTGCCGGGCACTCCGCGCGCTGAAAACCGCAATAAGCAACTTCATCTGACGCTTTAACCGCAGATTCATCTGTTTGCCCCGAAACTGTGTCAAAACACCTGTTCCGGACACACGGGAATCTGCGCCTATGGGAAACAAAAAGCTCACCAATCTTCCCGAAGGGTTGGACACCCCTTTGAATGCAGCAGTGTCAACACGGGATCGTTCGGTGGTTCAGATGGCAACCGATGCTGTGAAGCACAAGCAATGTCGGTTGGCCTTTCAGCCGGTTGTTCAGGCGCACCCGCCGCATGACATCGCGTTTTACGAAGGCTTCATTCGTGTATTGGATGAAACAGGGCGCGTTATCCCCGCGCGCGAGTTCATGCCACAGGTTGAAAACACTCCGATCGGACGTGATCTCGACTGCGTCGCGTTGGAACTTGGTCTGCGCACGTTGGTGAACAACCCCCAGATCCGCCTGTCGATCAACATGTCCGCCCGCTCGATCGGTTATTCCAACTGGTCCGGTATACTGGACCGGTTTCTGAAACGGGATCCGCAACTGGGCGAACGGCTGATCCTAGAAATCTCCGAAAGTTCTGCTATGCAGGTGCCGGAATTGGTGGTCGACTTCATGGACCGCCTACAGGATCGCGGCATCGCCTTTGCGCTGGACGACTTTGGTGCCAGCAACTTCAGTTTCCGCCACTTTCGCGAGTTTCTGTTCGACGCCGCCAAGATCGACGGTCAGTTTATCAGGGGCATCAGCAACAGCCCCGACAACCAGGCTTTGGTGCGGGCCCTGATTGCCGTAGCGCGTGAGTTTGAAATTCTGGTCACTGCCGAATCGGTCGAAACTCAGAAGGATGCGGCATTTTTGCTTGAATTTGGCGTGGATTGCATGCAGGGCTTTTTGTTTGGCGCGCCCAGTGTTTCGCCCCAGTGGAAACAGGAAAAAAATTCAAAAACAGCAAGTTGACCCGTGGGTGATCGACATTTTTCCGCCATTTCCCAAGCTGAGACAAGCTGCCCGTTGCTGCAAGTGCAGCATTACGCTATTGCAGAAGTACTTGAGCGGGGGATAACGGGGCGCTCTTGTTTCGAGAGGGAAACTCTCGGCCTGCGCCGTCAGACATTCCGCCAGACAATGACGGTAAAGGACTGATCATATGACCAACGTAGTAATCGCATCCGCCGCACGAACAGGTGTCGGCAGCTTTAGTGGTTCGTTTGCGAACACCCCCGCACATGATCTGGGCGCGGCCGTCCTGGAAGCAGTTGTTGAGCGCGCCGGGATTGAAAAAGGCGAAGTCAGCGAAACCATCTTGGGTCAGGTGCTGACTGCGGCTCAGGGGCAGAACCCGGCTCGGCAGGCGCATATCAACGCCGGTTTGCCGCAGGAAAGTGCCGCCTGGGGAATCAACCAGGTTTGCGGCTCGGGCCTGCGTGCGGTCGCATTGGGCGCTCAGCATATCCAGCTGGGCGATGCCGACATCGTCGCCGCTGGTGGCCAAGAGAACATGACCCTGTCGCCCCACGCAGCTGCCCTGCGCGCCGGTCACAAGATGGGCGATATGAAATATATCGACACCATGATCCGCGATGGTCTGTGGGATGCCTTCAACGGTTATCACATGGGTCAGACGGCGGAAAATGTTGCCGAGAAATGGCAGATCAGCCGCGACATGCAGGATGAATTCGCTGTTGCTTCGCAGAACAAAGCCGAGGCGGCGCAAAAAGCTGGCAAATTTGTCGACGAAATCGTGCCCTTCACCATCAAGACCCGCAAGGGTGACATCGTGATGGACAAGGACGAATACATCCGCCACGGCGCTACAATGGAAGCCATGGCAAAGCTGCGCCCCGCCTTTACCAAGGACGGATCGGTTACTGCTGCAAACGCTTCGGGCCTGAACGACGGTGCGGCCGCAACCCTGCTGATGTCAGCTCAAAACGCAGAGAAGCGCGGAATCGAACCTTTGGCGCGCATCGCGTCCTACGCAACTGCCGGGCTGGACCCGTCGATCATGGGCGTTGGCCCGATCTACGCTTCGCGCAAGGCATTGGAAAAAGCAGGTTGGTCCGTCGACGATCTGGACTTGGTTGAAGCCAACGAAGCCTTTGCCGCGCAGGCCTGCGCAGTGAACAAAGATATGGGCTGGGATCCGTCGATTGTGAACGTGAACGGCGGTGCAATTGCCATCGGCCACCCAATCGGCGCATCAGGTTGCCGCGTTCTGAACACGCTGCTGTTCGAAATGAAGCGCCGCGACGCAAAGAAAGGTCTGGCCACCTTGTGCATCGGCGGCGGCATGGGTGTCGCCCTGTGTGTGGAGCGCGACTAAGTGCGCCAATAACCAAATAGAAAAGGGCGTCCATGGGACGCCCTTTTTTGTTACACTGGGGTCGTACCCCTTAGATGCGACGATATTGCCATCCGAAATAAACACCTTAACGACGAAACAATATTGCGCACAAACATCTCTCAAAGTAACAGCATTACCAAGGTGACTAAAATTGGAGGAGTCCTAAATGGCACGTACAGCACTCGTTACCGGCGGTTCCCGCGGCATTGGCGCAGCAATTTCCAAGGCGCTCAAAGCCGAAGGATACAACGTTGCGGCCACCTATGCAGGGAATGACGAAGCCGCCGCGAAATTCACCGAAGAAACCGGCATCAAGACCTACAAGTGGAACGTCGCCGATTATGACGAATCCAAAGCGGGCATCGAAAAGGTCGAGGCCGAGGTTGGCCCCATCGACATCGTTGTCGCCAACGCGGGCATCACCCGTGATGCACCTTTCCACAAAATGACACCCGATCAGTGGAAAGACGTGATCGACACCAACCTGACCGGCGTGTTCAACACTGTGCACCCTGTCTGGCCCGGCATGCGCGAGCGCAAATTTGGCCGTGTCATCGTCATCAGCTCGATCAACGGCCAGAAAGGTCAGTTCGCTCAGGTGAACTATGCTGCGACCAAGGCGGGCGATCTGGGCATCGTGAAATCTCTGGCGCAGGAAGGCGCGCGGGCAGGCATCACGGCCAACGCGATCTGCCCCGGTTATATCGCAACCGAGATGGTGATGGCGGTGCCCGAAAAGGTGCGCGAATCGATCATTGGCCAGATCCCCGCCGGTCGTCTGGGCGAGCCCGAAGAGATTGCACGCTGTGTGACCTTCCTGGCCTCGGACGAATCTCAGTTCATCAACGGCTCGACCATCTCGGCCAACGGTGCGCAATTCTTCGTCTGATCCAGACTTGTGAACAAAAAAACGGGCCGGTCACTTTGGACCGGCCCTTTCTGATCCCGTAAGAACGCGCGCGCTGCGATCAGCGGGAACCGAATATCCATCCCCAAAACTGCCAAATCACCCTGCTGCGCTCTTGGTGGGCACGCAGGATCGCCATCTGGGCGGCGGGATTTGTCGTCATCTCGATCATGGCAGTCTCCTTTTTCAAATCAGTTTTATTTGACCTGATGCGAACATGGCGGCTAAAAACAAACACGACAAACGAGCTTTCTTGAGACTTCAGTTAAGTTTTTCTTCACTATGAGTGACTATCTGCCCCCACTTACCGCATTGCGTGCTTTTGACGCCGCAGCCCGGCACATGTCTTTTTCGAAGGCGGCGGAAGAGCTGCATGTGACGCCAGCTGCCCTGTCCTTTCAAATCAAGTCGCTTGAAGAACACCTTGGACGTCCGCTGTTTCGCCGTCTGAACCGCGCCGTAGAGCTGACCGAGGCGGGCCGTGCCCTTGCTCCTGGTGCGGCAGAAGGGTTTGCCACCTTGCAAACCGCGTGGCGCGCCGTGCGCAGGAAGGAGAATGACACCGGACTGACCGTCACCGCAGGTCCGGCACTGACTGCAAAGTGGCTGGCGCCTCGCCTTTACGAGTTTGCCCGTGCGCATCCCGAGATCGACCTGAAATTCTCGGCCACGTTGCGCAACATGGATCTGGAGCGAGATGATGTGGATGTTGCCATCCGGTTCGGGAATTCCGCCGACAAGGGGCTGTATTCCGTACCGGTGAGAAAGGAGTGGCTGACCCCGGTCATGACCCCGGAGCTGGCAGAACAATTCACCACGCCAGACAGCCTGCGTGATGCACCGTTGATCCACGACGATTCGATCAACTTTCTGACCCCACCCTGCGACTGGCCTGCCTGGTTCCGCGCTGTGGGTATCGATTTCACCCCCACTCATGGGGCGCATTTTTCCAACGCAGATCACGCGATTGACGCCGCTGTCGCCGGTGTTGGTGTCGCCCTTGGACGGCGCGCCATGATCCTCAAGGACTTGACCGAGGGTCGGCTGGTTGCCCCCTTCAAGGTCGCGCTGGAAACACAGGGCCGGTTCCGGTTCCTGTGCCTTCCGGGGGCCGAGAAACGTCCTCAGATCGCAGCCTTTCGGGATTGGTTCCTGACCGAGATTGAAAAGACCGCGCATATTTCGGATGAGTTCGACATTATTCCGATCGAAGAGGTTTCCGGATCATGACCAAAACGCGCGCAACAGCCATCGGCTTTGGGGCCGTACTATTATGGGCTTTGCTGGCACTTTTGACCGTCGGCTCTGCACCCACACCACCTTTGCTGTTGAACACGATTTGCTTTTCGATTGGTGGGGCGCTTGGGTTGATCTGGACAGCAGCAACCGGTGGGTTTAGCGGGTTGAAACAAGTCCCCTGGACGACCTACCTGTTCGGTTCATTGGGTCTGTTCGGGTACCACGCATTGTATTTTTCGGCCCTGCGTATGGCCCCTGCGGCCGAGGCCGGACTTATTGCCTATCTCTGGCCCCTTCTTATCGTTCTGTTTTCCGGCCTGCTGCCGGGCGAACGGCTTCGCGCTGGTCATCTGGTTGGGGCATGCCTTGGCTTTGCTGGGGCTGCTTTGATCATCACCGGAGGCGGAAGCGCCGGTTTTCAGGCGCAACATCTACCCGGGTATGCATTGGCCTTGCTTTGCGCCCTGACATGGTCAGGCTATTCGGTTCTGTCGCGCAAATTGGGGGGTACACCGACCAGTTCGGTTGCGGTCTTTTGTCTGATGGCTGCGTTGGCTTCGGGTCTGCTGCATCTGGCTATAGAAGACGCCGTGCTGCCTAACACGACACTGGGGTGGGTTTCTGTACTGGCGCTTGGCCTCGGGCCCGTTGGACTGGCCTTTTATATCTGGGATATCGGGGTAAAGCAGGGCGATATTCAAATGCTCGGAACCTCATCTTACGCGGCCCCGTTATTGTCGACACTTGCTTTGGTGATGGCCGGGATCGCTGCCCCATCCTGGGGGCTGGCGATCGCGGCCTTTCTGATTACCGGCGGGGCCTTGATCGCGGCCCGATCCAGTTTGAAATCTTAAGCAGACAGTCGCTCGATCTCTTCCTTCAGCTTGAGCTTCTGTTTCTTCAGCTGGGCGATGTGGAGATCATCGATGCCTGGCGAGCGTTGGGCTTGTTCTACTTCTAGACCGAGAGATTCGTGCTTTTTCTTCAGTTCCGTCAGATGTGCGCTCACGCTCATTGCGATCCTCCTTTTATACGTGTCTGAATGTCACGTAAGAAGTTGATCACATCGTTTCCACCCTGTCACGCTGCAGACGCACAGAATCTAAAACAAATCCGACAAAATCGGCTGGACATTGCCGGTCGCCGTCAGAACCCGGGCAGGGCAGCGGCCTTCCGGAGCACGGCCGAAACTGCATCCGTATAGCTTTCGCCGTCTTCTTCGTGACGTTCACCCGCGTGCACAATCAAAGGTGGGTGGAGGCGAAATGCCGCACGCCCTCCTTTGCGGGCGCGCAGAATGATCAGCTCAGCCTCTCGCCCTGTCCGTGGGCTTAGTGGCAACAACTCCACCGATCCCAGCACCCCCTGGCACGCTGCCAGCATGTCGGGCAGCCGATCGGCTTTCTGGATCATGTGCAGGTACCCTTTTGGCGCAAGGCGTTTTGCAGCCACTGCAATCCAGTCGGCCAACTGGGTGTCTTCGCTCAGGGCCACACTTCGTCCCGCATCCTTTGCAGGGCTATGCGCCCCTGCCCGATAATAGGGCGGATTCGCAATGACGTGATCGAACTGGCGCTGCCGAAACGCCTCGGGCAAAGCGGTCAGGTCTGCTTGGACAACTTCCAGCTCTATCCCGTTGATTTCCGCATTTCTGCAGGCCAATTCCGCATAGGCGGGCTGTAGCTCGATACCTGTCAGGTGCAGACCGGGCACTCGGGAGGACAAGCAAAGAATGGCAGCCCCTGCACCGCACCCCAGTTCCAACACGGACTGACCTGCCCTGGCCGGAACGGATGCGGCAAGCAATACCGGGTCGACCCCGGCACGATAACCCGACCGAGGTTGCAGCAACTGGACCCTGCCCCCCAGGAAATCATTGCAGCTGAGTTCACTATCGGAAAACCGGGTCATCGGCCCAGCGGAATTTCATTGTCGCGCATCACACGTTCGGCACGGGTCAGGTCTTCGGCGCGAACCATCAGTCGGCGGGGAAATATCCCGATCCCACCTTCGAGGATGCTCATATTTACGTCCATCTGAAAGCAGTCTATATCCTCGCCTTCAAGGAGAGCGGATGCAAAGGCCAGGATCGTCGGATCGGTACTGCGCAATAGTTCTTTCATGGGGATGGATGTAAGGGCAAGGCGGGGCGAAAGTCGAGCCTTGTATCAGGAGTATGATGACCGTCGGCATGATCTCAAAACCGCATGAGCGCCTCGCTGAAATACTGGCGGGTGAAATGGAGGCTGTGAACACGTTGATCCGCACCCGGATGGCGTCGGACCATGCCCCACGTATCCCCGAAGTGACCCAGCATCTGGTCGAGGCGGGCGGAAAGCGCCTGCGCCCGATGCTGACATTGGCAGCGGCGCGGCTGTTTGGCTATTCGGGCGAGCACCATGTACGCCTTGCTGCCACGGTCGAGTTCATCCATACCGCTACCCTTCTGCACGACGACGTTGTGGATGAGAGCGCGCAGCGGCGCGGACGCCCGACCGCAAATCTACTTTGGGACAATAAATCCAGTGTGCTGGTCGGTGATTACCTGTTTTCTCGCAGCTTCCAATTGATGGTCGAAACGGGTTCGCTGCGGGTTCTGGATATCTTGGCCAATGCCTCAGCAACCATCGCCGAGGGCGAGGTGCTGCAAATGACCGCAGCAACCGACCTGCGGACAGATGAAAGCGTTTACCTACAGGTCGTGCGCGGCAAGACAGCAGCTTTGTTTTCAGCTGCGACCGAGGTGGGCGGCGTGATCGCCGGTGCATCGGAAGAACAGATCAAGGCCCTGTTCGATTATGGTGACGCATTGGGGATCGCATTCCAGATTGCAGACGACCTGCTGGACTATCAAGGGGACAGCAAGACAACCGGCAAAAATGTGGGCGATGATTTCCGCGAACGAAAGCTGACCCTGCCTGTCATCAAGGCTGTTGCACAGGCCACGCCCGAAGAGCGTGCTTTCTGGGAGCGTACGATCGAAAAAGGCCGCCAACAGGACGGTGATCTGGATCATGCGCTGGGTTTGATGGACAAATACGCAACGCTGGAAAAAACCCGGCAGGACGCTTTGGGCTGGGCGAACAAGGCAAAGGCATCTTTGGATGTTCTGCCCGATCATGAAATTCGCAGCCTGCTGCGCGAACTGGCCGATTACGTGGTCTCGCGTCTTAGTTAAGCTGTGTCGCGCGGCACCACCAGTCAGGATGCGCCGCACCGATCTCATAGGCCGCGAGATGCGCGTCTTTCATTGTGGGATATAGGGCAAAACAGGTTGATCCTGACCCCGACATGCGCGTCACAAGGGCACGACTGGTCATGTTCAACTCGTCCAAAACCTGTTCGATCTCACGTGCAACGCCCATGGCAGGTACCTGCAAGTCATTGCGTTGATCACGCAACCACAGGGCACAGGCTTCAGCGTCTTCAAAATCAGGGACCAGCTCAGGCATCGGCGGATTGTCTCGGGACGCCAGCGCGTTGAAAACGGCTCCTGTCGGCACCGGCACATTCGGGTTGACCAACAGGGCAGGTAGGTTCGGAAGGTTTACCGCCGCCAAACGATCGCCAATGCCTTGCATTCTGATCGCCCGGTTTTCGAGACAAACGGGCACATCTGCCCCCAGTGACAACGGCAGGTCAGGCGGGATGTCACGGCCCAGACCGCCCAGAATATTCAGCGTGGCGGCCGCATCCGATGATCCACCCCCAATACCTGCTCCGTGGGGCAGAGATTTGGTCAGGTCGATATGCCCGGTCCAACCGACACCTTCGGCCGCTTTCCAGACCAGGTTACGGCTGTCCGTGGGCACGCCTTCAGCAAACTCCCCACTCACGTCCATAGTCAGCTCAGGGCCGGGTGTGAATGTCAACTGATCGCCGAGATCAGCAAAAACCACTAACGAATCCAACAGGTGATAACCGTCCTTACGACGTCCGGTCACATGCAGGGTCAGGTTGATCTTGGCGGGCGCAAACGCCTTAATTTCCATTTGCGACTTTCAAAGGTTCCGCACCTTCTTCGGCCAGAACGGCACTTAGTCCGACCTCGATCTTGCGTCGAATGCGATCTGGGTCAGCCTCGCCATCTGTCTCTTCGGGGTCAACAAAGGACAGCGCCCGCTTCCATTGGAACTCGGCCTCGCGCGCACGTCCGACAGCCCAATAGACATCCCCCAGATGATCATTGACGACCGGATCAACAGGCATCAGCTCGACCGCGCGCTCCATATGCTCGACCGCTTCTTCGTAACGACCCAGACGGAACAGAACCCAACCCAGACTATCCACGATGTAGCCGCTATCCGGGCGGGCTTCGACCGCGCGTTGGATCATGTCCAGCGCTTCATCCAGCTTTTCTTTCCGTTCTACCAAAGAATAGCCCAAGTAGTTCAGCACCTGCGGCTGATCCGGATTCAACTCCAGCGCCCGGCGGAAATCGGTTTCAGCCTGATCCCACTGCTTCAGCCGCTCGTGGCTTATGCCGCGCGCGTAGTGCAGGAACCAATTCCCACCTGCCTGACTGTCCGTCAAAGCAATCGCAGTGTCATAAGAGGCAACCGCAGCCGCATAGTTTTCCTGACGACGCTGAAGATCTGCCAGAGAAACATGCACGCTGGGCAAATCAGGGTTTTGCAGCGCCAGGTTTTGCAGAACTTCAATGGCCGCATCGGTTTTTCCGGATTTATCCAGGGTCTCGGCCCGTCCAAGTTCTGCGGCATGGTGGTCATTGCTGCCTGCCGGGACCATACGATAGGCCGCAACAGCCAGATCATACTGTTGCAGCTTGTCCAGCAATTCCGCACTCAGCAGAATGGCGTCCACGTGGTCAGGGCGCAGAAAGCTCGCCAGTCGCGCGTAAAGCAGGACGTAGTCAGCCGAAGCCTCGCTGTTCAATGCGGCACCAACGGTAAAGAATATTTCCGCCATGCCATCCAGCGCAGAGCCCGCATGGGTGAACGGAAGCGTCTCGCCCGCAGTCAATTGGCCGGTATAGGCTTCAATGGTCGGATCGCTACCGGAAACAAACACATCGTCCAGAAATCGAATGGCGTCTTCGTTGCGATCCAGCTGTGACAGCACCTCTGTACGGGCCAGCGCGGCCCGACGTGAGAACCGCGCAACCGCGCCGTTATTATCCGCAAATATCACCTCGGCACCTTCGAAATCGCCGATAGAGGCCAATGCCATGGCTTTGTGATACAGCGCAAATTCCCTGAGGCCTTCCTGCGTGGCCACGGCATCGAACTGCTCCATGGCCTTTGTCATTTCACCTTGCCCCAGATGGGCCCATGCGATCATCAGTCCATCAACTAAAGGACCGATCCCCTGCGTTTCAGGGTCACGCGCCAGAAGTTCGTCAAACTTGCCGTCAGCAATCAAATTGGCCGAAATCGCCATGCGCGCGGCCTGACTGGGAAGGTTGGCTTCCTCGATCTGCTTTGCAACGGGCAAAGCACGGGCAATTTCCCCCAGCGCAAGGCGGGCGACAACAACGCTTTCCAAGAGCAGCGCGTTTTCCGGATCAAACCTGAGAGCCTGGGCGTAGTATCTTTCCGCCGCAGAATAGTCGCTTTCGTAGATCGCCTGACGCCCGGCCAGATATGAACCGGCACCCGAATCCGAATAGGCCGGAACTGCGACCGACGACATGAGCAGCACGGACAATGCCGCGCGACGAACCAGGGAAACCACCGAAATCCTGCCTTACTATCGTTGACTGACGGTTAAGCTAGGGCTTCGGTCGGCAAGAGGCAATGGCAGAGCCTTCACGACCCTGCCATTGCCGGTTTTTTGCTTACATGTTCGGATAGTTTGGCCCGTCGCCACCCTGCGGCGTGGTCCAGGTGATATTCTGGCTTGGATCCTTGATGTCGCAGGTTTTGCAGTGAACGCAGTTCTGGAAGTTGATGACGAATCGCGGCCCGTTGTCATCCTCGACCATTTCGTAAACGCCTGCCGGGCAATAGCGCTGCGCCGGTTCGTCGAACTTGGGCAGGTTGACCTTGACCGGGATTTCCGGGTCTGCCAGGCGCAGGTGGCAGGGCTGGCTTTCCTCGTGATTGGTTGCCGCAAAGGACACGTTGGTCAGCCGGTCAAAGGACAGTGTCCCATCGGGCTTGGGATAGTCGATCGGCTTGTGCTTGCTGGCTTCTTCGGTCGACTGGGCGTCGTTCTTGCCATGTCCCAGCGTACCAAAGAGCGAAAAGCCCAATGTGTTGGTCCACATGTCCAGACCACCCAGCACCAGCGAGGGGATCATGCCCCACTTGGACCACATCGGCTTGACGTTGCGCACCTTCTTCAGGTCCTTGCCAATTGCGCCGTTGCGAACATCGGCTTCGTAAGCGGTCAGCTCATCGCCTGAACGGTCAGCCTTGATCGCGTCATAAGCAGCCTCAGCCGCGGCCTTGCCCGACAGCATCGCATTGTGGTTGCCTTTGATGCGCGGCACGTTGACCATGCCCGCGGAACAGCCCAGCAGCGCCACGCCCGGCGCCACCAGCTTGGGCATCGATTGAAGGCCGCCTTCGGTGATCGCACGGGCACCGTAAGCCACGCGCTTGCCGCCTTTCAGCAGCTCGGCCACCATCGGGTGATGCTTGAAGCGCTGGAATTCCATGTAGGGGTACAGGTGCGGGTTCTTGTAGTTCAGGTGAACCACAAAGCCGACATAGACCTGATTGTTTTCAAGATGATAGATGAACGACCCGCCGCCTGCGTTGCCGCCCAGAGGCCAGCCCATTGTGTGCGTGACCGTACCTTCCTTGTGCTTTGCCGGATCGATCTCCCAGATCTCTTTCATGCCGACGCCGTATTTCTGCGGCTCTTTGCCGGCAGACAAGTCGTATTTGGCGATGACTTCCTTGGACAGTGAGCCGCGCACACCTTCCGACAAGAAGACGTATTTGCCGTGCAGTTCCATGCCAGGCTCAGTATTGGGGCCATAAGAGCCGTCCGCTTCCAGACCAAAGACACCGGCCACCACGCCTTTGACTTCACCGTTATCGCCGTAAACCAGTTCGGAACAGGCCATGCCGGGGAAGATTTCCACGCCCAGTTCCTCAGCCTGCTCGGCCATCCAGCGGCAAACATTGCCCATCGAAACGATGTAGTTGCCATGGTTGTTCATCAGCGGCGGCATCGGGAAGTTGGGGATGCGGATTTTACCTGCCTCGCCCAGCATGTAGAAATTGTCTTCATGCACCGGCACGTTCAGCGGAGCACCCTTAGCCTTCCAATCCGGGATCAAAGCATCCAGCCCGCAGGGATCGAGAACTGCGCCAGACAGGATATGAGCGCCCACTTCCGAGCCCTTTTCCAGAACGACAACGTTCAGATCCGCATCCAGCTGTTTCAGACGAATGGCCGCCGACAGGCCCGCAGGACCTGCGCCTACGATCACCACGTCATATTCCATTGCTTCGCGTTCAATCTCGGCCATCGCGGGCTCCCTAGCTTACTTTCCGAATTGGCGCTGTCACTGCAGGATCTGCGCAATTTTGTTTCACGGCTGATTACATGGTCAGTAAGACTTTGGTCAATCGAAACACGGCGTAACAAGGGCGCTATTCGACACATCAGTCCTCTGGTGCATCACCCATCAGGTATCTGGGACCGCTACCATGGGATTTTGCCCTGTCATCGGGGTTATAAAGCTTGCATTTCGGCAAGCTGAGGCACCCACACCCGATGCAGCCGTCCAGATTGTCGCGCAATCGCATCAGGGTATCGATTCGCTGATCCAGATGAGTGCGCAACCGCACGCTTATGGCTTTCCAATCCTGTGGTGTCGGTGTTCGCTTTCCCGGCAAGCCCGACAAGACCTCGCGAATTTCAGGCAAGGTCAGGCCGAACTGCTGTGCGATCATGACAAAGCTCAGCCGCCGGATATCTGCCCGCTGGTAACGTCGCTGCCCACCTGCATTGCGCCAGGGCGCGATCAAACCCTGTGCTTCGTAATACCGGATCGCCGAAACGGCCAACCCCGTACGTCGGGCCAATGCCCCGATTGCCAACCCTTCTGAAACAGCCATGTCGCCCTCGAAGAAATACCTTGACCTAAAGTTAGGTTTAGAAATTACGGTGAGTCGAAACAAGCCAAAAAAGGAGATCCCATGATGGCAACGCTTGAACATACCAATTTCACTGTCAGCGACCCACAGGCCTCGGCCGCCTGGATGCAGCAGGTCTTTGGCTGGAAAACACGGTGGGAAGGACCCGCAATATCAGGCGGATACACGGTGCATGTCGGATCGGCCCACACCTATCTTGCGCTTTACAAACCAGATGCGCCGAAACCATTGGTCGAAAGCAGCTACGATATCGTCGGCGGGCTGAATCATGTTGGTGTTCTGGTCGAAGATATCGATGCAACCGAGGCCAAGGTGCGCAAGGCCGGGTTCGAACCCCATAATCATGCCGATTACGAACCGGGGCGTCGGTTCTATTTCAGGGATGACAACGGCATCGAGTTTGAAGTGGTTCAATATGATTGAGATGCTGTGGCTCTGCACGCCTTCAAAGCGATGGTGCAAGGGTGGGCAACCGGACCATCGCCATAGGCCACACCCGAAACAATCCCGCCGGCGCAATGTTGCAAATTGATCGCTGCACCTGCTGACACCCCTTGCAATTCACGTGGTATTTGGGTCAGGTAATCGTCAACCTAGGACTCGCCCCGACGCTTCTGTGCGGCGGGGCGAGTCAGTTTATGCGTGGACGTAGAGAGTATGGAAAAGATCCCGATGACGCCTGCGGGCAATGCCGCACTCGCAGCTGAGCTGAAGAACCTCAAATCCGTCGAACGCCCTGCGATCATCGAAGCCATCGCATCGGCGCGAGAACTTGGCGACCTGAAAGAAAACGCCGAATATCATTCAGCCCGCGAAAAGCAGGGGTTTATCGAAGGTCGCATCAAGGAACTGGAAGGTATCCTGTCACTGGCGGATGTAATTGACCCTGCAAAACTGTCTGGCGCGATCAAGTTTGGCGCAAAGGTTACATTGGTTGACGAGGATACCGACGAAGAAAAGACGTGGCAGATCGTCGGTGAATATGAAGCCAATATCGAAGCTGGCCTTTTGAATATCAAATCCCCCATCGCCCGCGCCCTGATCGGCAAGGACGAAGGTGACAGTGTCGAGGTGCGCACCCCTGGCGGCGTGCGCTCTTATGAAATTCTGAGTATCAAGTACGCCTGACCGGAGCGCATGTAATGTCGGGGCCCAAACCTGACCCGGAAACTGAAAGACCGACTTCGCTGGGCATCTATGACCGCCCAAAGGCGCCGTCTGTCACCGAGATTGAGATTGCCGCACTGGTGCTCAGCCTGATTTGGCTGGTGGTGTCGGTTGTTTTTCTGGTGTTGCCAGATAAGGCGCAGAGCGGTGGTTTTGTTGTCACCTTTCTGGCCGTTTTCATGCCTGTGGCGATGATCTGGGTCGCGGCCACTGCCATGCGTGCCAGCCGCGTGATGCGCGAGGAAAGCGCGCGGCTGCAAACTGCGATTGATGCGATCCGCCAGGCTTATGTGGCGCAGCAGCAGCGCGCATCCAGCACCTACGAACCTGCGGTAGCAAAGAAACTGGATGAGATCGCAGCCGCGGCGCGAAAAACCGAAAGCGCGCTGGCAACATTTTCGACCAAGCGCACAACGCCCCCTTACGCCCCTGCAAAACCACTCGTTGCGGGTGCTCAAACCTCGCTTGAACTGGGCACATCTGCGGAAGAAATTGCGCCACCGCTGAGCACCGATATCTTTATCCGCGCCTTGAACTTCCCGGAAACTCAGAATGACACCGAAGGGTTTAATGCCCTGCGCGTGGCGCTGAAAGACCGCAAGACGGCGCAGATCGTGCAAGCCTCGCAGGATGTTCTTACACTGCTCAGCCAGGAAGGCATCTATATGGACGACCTGCGCCCTGACATGGCCCGGCCCGAAATCTGGCGTCAGTTCGCGCAGGGCGCGCGGGGTCGCGCTGTCGCCTCGCTGGGGGGTGTACGCGACCGGTCCTCGCTGGCGCTGACAGCTGCGCGGATGAAACAGGATCCCATTTTTCGCGACGCCGCCCACCATTTTCTTCGCCGCTTCGACAAGATGATGGCCGAGTTCGAGCCCACCGCAAGCGATGCAGAACTGAGCGCTTTGGGTGAGACCCGCACGGCGCGGGCGTTCATGTTGCTGGGGCGCGTGGCCGGGACGTTTGATTAGTCCGATTTGACGACCCAAGACATCTTTGTCGCGCTGCTGAAACCAAACACGTAACTTAAAGGCCCGGTTTTTTCTTCCCCCACAGGCCGAAATCCTTCGCGCTCATATAAAGCGCGGGCGCGGGGGTTTGTGTCGATAACGTCAAGCTGAACCACTGACATGTTTTGTTTCCGCGCCTCACGCTTAACGGCATCCAGCAAGGCCGTACCAACGCCTTTTCCACGCGAGCCCGCGGCCACAAATATGCCATCCATCTGAAACACACCGGGTTTCAGTTCGCGTTCCAAAATGCTGAGGATGAGGGCGCGCCAAATGGCCCCAAACCAGCCATAGACCTTTGCTAGGTCTGACATTCTGCCTCCGGCCAATGCACCATCGCGTGTCTTGAAACCTGCAAGCCCCAAAATCCGGTCTTCCTTGTCCCGTGCAACAAGCGCGAAATCCGGGTTCAACGAAGTTTCGAAGAAAGCCAGCCCCTTTTCATCCGGACCCATGACTTTGTTCAGTTTCGCCGAAAATGCCTGCCAGAACAGGGTCGCCACCAGTGGGCGTTCCGCATCAGAAAAACCGCGTGAGATCGTGATTTTCACAACCCAAAACTGCCATACGGGATAAACCGAACCATATCACCCGGTTGGATATGCCGGGCACCATCTTCTATTTCGACCAGCCCTTCGGCCCAGCTGAGCCCGCTGATCCGGCCCGATCCTTCTGACTTGAAGACTTCAACCCGGCCTTCCCGTATGCGCGCGCGCAGGTATTCGCGGCGGCCCGGTTTCTTGCGCTTTTCAAAGGCAGCGGGCACTTCGAACCCTTGCGGCTCGATCCAGCCTTCGCCAGACATCAGGCCCAGCGCCGGTCGCGCAAAGATCAAGGTGCAGACCAAGGCGGCAACGGGATTGCCGGGCAGTCCAAAGACTGGGGTTCCGGACCACAACCCCAAAGCCAGAGGGCGACCGGGTTTCAAGGCGATCCGCCAGTATTGCATCGCCCCCGCCTGGCGCAGCAAGGCAGACACGTGGTCTTCGTCACCAGCAGATGCGCCACCACTCGTCAGTATCACATCTGCCTGTTCCGCAGCCTGGTCCAGCCGTTCCCGCAGGGTGTCCCGATCATCTGAAACACGCCCCATATCCACTGGTACAAACCCCAGCCTTTCGACCAGAGACAACAGCATCGGGCGGTTGGCGTCGAATATCTGACCCGGTCCGGCGCACTCTCCGGCGTCGACCAGTTCATCGCCAGTCGATACCACGGCGACACGCAGCGGTTTGCGCACCTTCACCTCGGCAATGCCCAAAGCGGTGAGCAGCGCAAGATCAGCCGGTGTCAATCGGCGCCCTGTAGGTAGGGCCAGATCGCCTGCGGCCACATCCTCGCCCGCTTGCCTTGTATTTGCCCCCTTTTTCAGCGGGCCGTGGAATGCGATATGCCCGTCTTTAACTGTGACATCCTCTTCCAGAATAACCGTATCCACCCCGTCAGGCAGCGCGGCACCCGTCAGAACGCGCACTGCCTGACCCTCGGGAACATCACCGTCGAACGGGATACCGGCTGCTGCACGCCCATCGACCAGCGGCAGGACCTGTGGCCCATCTGAAACCGGACCAGCGAACCCAAACCCATCCACGGCTGTATTCGGCTGCGGCGGGTTGGAACGTTGGGCTGTCACATCTTCTGCCAGAATGCGCCCACTCGCCTTTTTCAGCGCGATCACCTCGACCGAGGTAATCGGATGCAACCTGTCGCGCAAATAGGCCAAGGCGTCATCAACCGGCGTCCACTCCACACCCGCTGGCAGCGCAAAACAATCGTTGCGCAATGGTGGCGGGGCTATGTTCGGCTTTTTCTGAGTCACACCCAATATCCAGCCTTCCTCTGCCGCTGAAACATCTAATTGCGCTTTCAACTCCTGCTCTGTCAAACGCGACAGAGTCAAGGCGACCTGTTCGACTTGCCAAGCATCCTTGATCCGCCCGTCCGGTGGCGCACCCAAGGTGAGCGACGGCCAGATTTCCACAAAGGCAACGGGTCTATCCAACGACTCGAACGGCCAGACCGCGACTTGTCCGGCAAAGCGATGGCGGAGCCTGCTCAGAACTGGAAGCCCCATCATCACCTGCCCACCGACCGCGCCTGCACCCGCCATCTGCCATCTGCCATCTGCCATCTGCCATCTGCCATCTGCCATCTGCCATCTGCCATCTGCCATCTGCCATCTGCCAGCAGGTGAAACTGCCTTTTGCCAAGGCTTCAACCGCACGACGGTCGGAAAACGGATTGGAATAGCCCGTCTTGGTTCGCGGCAAACCATCAATGTCACGCCCGAGGCCATTCATCCAAAATGGGCCTCTTCCTCCGAATTGTCGATTGATCCGGCCTGCCAAGTCGAAACGATTGTTCGTTTTCGGACCGTCCTCGACATGTTGTTCGAACCAGTCCCACAAGGTCAAGGGGTCATCCGTTCCGGTGATCGCGCGGGCAAAGCCCTTCGGGTATCCAAAAGGGAAATCGAACCCCAGAAACAGGCGGCGACCTGCCTTCAGTTCGGTGCGGATCAGGGCATCCAGCCACGCCTCGGCAAGCGCCCGGTTGCGTAGGTATTCAGGTTCCTGTGCCTGCCCTTCACGCACAATACAGACCCAGATCGCGTCTTTGCGCGGTGTAGGCCCGGTGTCATTTCCACCAGACCAGTCCACCATGGCAAAGGTCTGGAACAGGGTCACAAACCGACCTCATCCAATATGAAGTCCGCGATCCCGACTGTGTCGTTCAGGTCGAAAACCGGGCGATCTAGTTCCAGCGCCGTGTCGCTGGCAACGGCTCGAACGGTATCGTTTTCAATCGCGATCAGAGGGTTTCCCGCCTCGGCGCGAAACGCCTCGATCTTTGGGTGGCCTTCCCGTTTGAAGCCTTCAACCAGCACCAGATCAACCGGTGAAAGCCGCGCCAGCAGTTCGGCCAAAGGCGGCTCGGGCGCGCCGCGCAGCTCCTGCATCAAGGCGACGCGCCGCCCCGACGCAAGCAACACCTCGCTGGCGCCAGCAACGCGGTGACGATGACTGTCCGTGCCCGGCTGGTCCACATCGACGCCGTGATGCGCGTGCTTGACGGTTGAGACGGCAAAGCCCCGCCCCGTGATCTCGGCCACCAGCCGTTCCATCAGCCCGGTTTTGCCTGCGTTTTTCCAGCCAGTGACGCCGTAGACTCTCATACCTGCTCCAACAATGTCCGGGCGCGGTCCAAATCGTCAGGCGTATTGACGTTGAAGAACGGATCAAACGGGTCAGCCTGGAACAAAGCCTCGCGCCCGTCGTGTTTATCAGTCCACAGCACGACCTTGCGCAACCCGTCCGTCAGAGCCGCCCGCAGATCATCGCGCAGAGCCACGGGCCAGAGCCCAAAGGTCGGGTGCCGGTTGACGCGCCTGCCCCCACCGGATTTCAGCGCTTCGTCACCCGTTCGCGGAGTAGTGGCCAAGACCAGAGGATGCACCTGCCCCGCTGCCGCCTCTTGCAGACGCGCCACCAGATCACGCGGGAAGAACGGTGTATCTGCGGCAGCCGTTACGATGCTGTCGGCCCCCTGATCTGCCGCCCAATCTAGCCCCGCCAAAACGCCGGCTAAAGGGCCAGCGAAGTCTTCAATTGTGTCAGGAAGAACAGGTAGCGTCAGATCGCTGAAACGCTTGGGGTCACCATTTGCGTTCAGGGCCAAACCATCGACTTGAGGAGACAGCCGATCAACGACATGGGACAGCAAGCTCTGCCCACCAATCTGCAATAGACCTTTGTCACCGCCGCCCATCCGGGTGGCCTGCCCGCCTGCGAGGATGACGCCGAGGGGTTTCCTGTTTTCATCACTCATTGGCTACTCTTCCGCCGGTGTTTCCTGTCTTCGGCCACAACCGTCGACGGGTCCACATCGCGAACCAACCGTTCCTCACCGGAAAGACAAACAAAGCGCTGTCCGCGCATCCGGCCGATCAGCGTAAGGCCGACCTCACGCGCGATCTCGACACCCCAGGCGGTAAAGCCGGAACGGGACGCCAACACAGGAATACCCATCATCGCCGTTTTGATCACCATCTCGGATGTCAGGCGACCGGTGGTATAGAGGATCTTGTCCTCCGCCGTCGCCCCCTCGGAAAGCATCCAACCTGCGATCTTGTCGACAGCGTTATGGCGACCCACGTCTTCCATATAAACCAGCGGGCGGTTTTCGCGGCACAGTACAGTCCCATGAATTGCCCCGGCCTCAAGATAAAGCGACGGGGTGCGGTTGATCTTGGCCGCCAGATCGTAAAGCCACGAGGTCCGCACCTGCACTTGTGGCAGTTGAACGCCCTCAAGGCCCTCCATCATGTCCCCGAACACCGTTCCCACAGCGCAGCCACTGGTGCGTGTCTTTTTCTTCAGCTTGTCTTCGTACGAAGTCGCGCGTGCGGTGCGGACAACAACGGTTTCAAGATCATCATCGTAATCGACACGGGTAATCTCATCATCAGCCAGCAACATGCCCTGATTTCGCAGAAAACCCAGCGCCAGGTATTCGGGATAGTCGCCAATGGTCATCGCCGTCACAATTTCCTGCGCGTTGAGGAAGATCGTCAGTGGGCGCTCTTCGACCACTGAAATCTGGCTGACCTCGCCATTCTGATCCACACCCTCGACCGCACGGGTCAGGCGGGCCGCGCCCGGATCAGGAGCGATTACATAGTCTGACACGTCGGTTTCGGTGACCAATTGCAACCCCTCCACAAGACCGATACTGCTGCTGGCGTCACCATAGGATTTAGCCATGGCCTCTGCCACATCCAAGTCATACTTCTGGAAAGGTTTTCGCGACGGCACGCCGTTTGTCTTCGTGGCTGTGCCTTTTGGTCTGTTGTTCGGTGTCTTCTCGACAGAAGCCGGGTTGAATATCGTGCAAACCATCGCCTTTTCCATCACCGTTTTTGCAGGCGCGGCGCAGTTCACAGCTCTGCAACTTCTGCAGGATGAAACTCCTACGATCATTGTTTTGATCTCGGCCCTGGCAGTGAACCTGCGGGTTGCGATGTATTCCGCATCACTGACGCCGTTTCTGGGTGCCGCGCCCTTGTGGCAGAGAGCATGTGCGGCTTACCTGATCGTTGATCAGTCTTACGCCTGTTCAATCGCGCAGTTCGAAAAAGAGCCTGATCTGACGATCCCCCAGCGAATGGCCTATTTCCTGGGTTCGGTCACTCCGATCACACCGCTGTGGGTTTTGGGAACCTGTCTGGGTGCCGTGCTGGGTGCTCAAATCCCAGAGAGTTGGGCGCTGGACTTTGCCCTGCCGATCACCTTTCTGGCGATGATCGGGCCGATGATGCGTACGCTGGCCCATGTCATCGCCGCCCTGGTCGCCATTGTCGTTGCCCTGCTGACCGTGAGTGTGCCGTTTAATCTGGGCCTGCTGATCGCGGGCGCAGCAGGGATGATGGCCGGTGCGCAGGCAGAATTGATGCTAAAGCGGAACGCGCCATGAACCAGATCGATCAGACAACAATATGGATCATCATCGCGGGTCTTGCGGTGGGCAGCTATGCTTTGCGCTTTACCTTTATCGGTCTCGTCGGTGATCGCCCGATGCCGCCCTGGTTGTTACGTCACCTTCGATATACAGCCGTGGCCATCCTGCCCGCACTGATCGCGCCGCTGGTGGTTTGGCCTGCAGCCACCGAAGGACAACCGGACATACCCCGTATGTCGGCCGCAGCGGTTGCATTGTCTGTGGGCATTCTAACCAAGAATGTGCTGGCCGCCATCTTTACCGGGGCGGCAACACTTTACATATTGCTGTATTTAGTTGGATGAAGCCGCGTCCAGCTGGTTCAGGCGCGCATTGTTGAACGCCAGTCCCTTCTGCAGGTCCGCGTCGTCGTTTTCACGGTACTCCGCCGTTTGAACGCCTTGCAGCGCTCCAAACTGATCCGACAGTTTGACCGGATAAAATGTGGTCGTGATCTGTTCGAACCCCGGAACCTGCTGCAACAGCTGCGAGGTAGAGTTCGCACAGAATGCACCAGCCACCGGGCCCATCTGCTTGGCCAATTGCAATGCAATTTCGGCCTGTTGCGGAGTGACCTCGATCGTCTGGATGCGCGCATAATGTGTTTCGCGGGCGTGGCTGCTGCGATACGCACGTTCGACATTCGGGGTAATACCGTACAGCACATCGTTCCTGATCGGTACAACATCCGCCCGGAACGACCCTGCCGGGTCGAAAATAACCCGCTCACTGCCGCTGATCATCAACGACGTATGCGCACCCGAACCGGTTCGGGTGCTGATCATCGTGTACAAGGTCAGGGTCGATGGCCCCGGATCGCGATAGGAGCGGGACGTAATTTCAGTTTGATCTGCTTGCGGGCGCTGTGATGCAGCGCAACCAGCCAGCGTTGCGGCCACGAGGCACGCAGTCAATATCCTGAGCAAAGCCGCCCCCGAATTGCTTACGAGGCGAAAACTGCCAGGAACAGGCACAACAAGGCGATCGCGACCACACACCAAGTGGTGGCTTTGATGAAACCGTTGAAAGTTTTGGTTTGAACGTCGATGTTCATTTCGCCGTGCTTGTATTCAGCCATGAGTCTCAGAATCCCAATTCGCGTGTTTGACCTGTTGGATAATGGAAAACAAAACGCCTGTCACCACGTCATTCGCGCGCAGGGCGCGCTTACTTGAGGACCGAGCATCCTGGATACCCAAACCCCCACCGCCAGGGCAGGCCGCTGCACGGCCCGCCACCGAAACGAACCGCCCCATACATGGCATCCGCAGTGATCGCATGAATGGTGCGGATCTGATCAGGTTCCATATCGTAGCGATCCGCATATTCGTCGGCATTCAGATCTCCATGCGCCGCAACACAGGCATGCAGGGCATCGTCCGCCGCCAAACGCGCGTCATAGCTTTCCTCGGCCGAATCCGCGCCGCCAGCATTGTGATATGCCCGGTCGTGGATCACACAACAGTTTTCCCAAGGTGGATGTTCTTCAAAAATCTCACCAACCTGCGGGAATTGCTTTGCCACCCAGCGCCAGCTTGCGGACAACCCACCCGAGCACCCGTCTGTTTCAAATGGTTGCAGCTCGGCTCCGTCGCTCTGGTCCATCAAGGCGCGATGGGCAGGCATTTCGAACCGGCGCATCAAGTCCTGTGCCAAGGCAACATGCGGAATGATGAGTAACAGCAGCGACAGATTAAGGGCTTTCATCGCGCATCGCCTTGGTGTCGACCTGTAATCCGAACGCCGTGGCCAGCCACAACATCAGCCGCTCTGCCGGTCCCATTTCAGCGCGCACGCGCAGAACCTCATTGGCCATAGCCGGGCGATCGGTAATCAGACCATCAACGCCCATAGACGCCATTTTGGACATCTGCAGCGGATCGTTTACTGTCCAGACATAGATATCCTTGCCGGCATCGTGAACCTTTCGGATCAGGCCCGGCGTCGCCATCCCTGCGTTAACGGCGACGAACTCGCCCTCCAACCCCGACAGATCACCAACGGCTGTGGCCGCCAATACACCCGAACGCCAGTCCGGGCGCAGTTTCTTCATCTTTTGGACAGCCGGGTATTTCAACGACATGGTGGCAACCTCGTCCTGCATCTCCAACTCTTCCACCAGTTTGATCACCCGGTTTTCCAGATCGATATCATGGCCATAGTATTTCAGTTCGATAAGAACCCTGGACTTGCCTTTGGCCGCCTCCAGCACATCACGCAGAGTTGGCGTGCGTTCCGAGGCGTATTCCGGGTCGAACCAGCTGCCGATGTCGATATCGGCCACATCCGCCATTGTGGCATCCCAGACCTTCAGATTAACACCCGCCAGCTTCATGAAATCGCTGTCATGGGCCACGATGATCACGTCATCCGCAGATTCCTGAACATCGATTTCAACCCAATCCGCGCCGTCCTCGATCGCTTTCAGAACCGAGGCCATCGTGTTTTCCGGCCGCAAGGCCGCGGCACCCCGGTGGCCAATGACCTCGGCATGATCCGGGGCCTGCACACGTTCCAGCAGACTTTGACCTGACCAAAGGCCAATAACCAACGCGGCAAGGGATGCGCCCACTGTCACAAATACAGGCGCCCGAATTTTCCGGGGTTCTGGGTGGGCGATCTTTTTTGCGTCAATATCGAAAAACCCGTCCAACAAGACGGCCAACGCGCCCAGCGCCGTTGCTGCCAGAACCAGCCCCGCCAATGACCACAGTCCAGCAACGACAAAACTGAAGGTCAAGGCCAGCTTGAGATTGCTGCCGTCCTGCACGGGTACGAGAGTAAACAAAAGGCTGGCCACTGCGGCAATCAAAGCGGCAATGACAAGGCGCATCCCCAGCCAAAGGGCAAGTTCGATCTTCAACCGCCCGCGCTTGCCCTCCATTTTCTGCGCACTTTGGGCAAACGCCGTTCGGGGCGCAGTTCGTTCGAAAAGGACCAATTGCAGGGCCAGCGCCCAGGCGGACAGACGGCGGATCAAAAGCCACGCCAGTACAAGAACAACCACTCCGATCAGAAGAGCCGCCACCTTGAAGGCGGGGGGGCGGAAGGTCAGGTAATAGTTGATGTCATATTCAGTCAGCGTCCACCAAGCGATCAGGCCAGCGACAGCCACGAATGGCAGGGCAAGCAACAGGACACGCAGGATGAAACGCACGGCAAATCCGAACAACGCCGGGAAACGGGACAGGATCAATGCGAGCGCCGCACTGCCAGCACGCCAGGGATCTTGTTCGCCCATGCGCAGCGACCCGGCCATGACCGAGAACACCAGGACCTCAGCCAGCAGAAACAGGCTCAGAACTACAACAGACGAGATAAACCCGACCGGAGACAGCAGGAACATGGCAATGTCCTGATCGGTCAAGGCCGTCTGGTCAGACAGAGAGACTGCCAGATTGACCGCCAGCGCCACCCCTGGCGCAATCAACGCCACAAGCAGCAATCGGACAGCGATATAGATAGGCACAAAAACCCGACGCCGGGCCCAGGCCCCCGCGTAGGCATGTGTTACGGCATGGAAATATCTGCTCACGCGGTCGCCTCCGAACTGATACATTCATTCAAAGGCGCGCAAACGTGAATTGCAAGTCAGCTGTCTTTCAGGTCTGCAGCCAGGCGGAACCCGATGCGGTTGGCTGGCTTGTCTTCAACCGATTTGGGAAGCGCACGCAACATCACGTTCAACTGGCTGACATGTTGCACCAGTTGCGTGCGGGCTCCGGTCCCGTCGGACCCGTAAAAGGTTATCATGTCGGGGTCGAAATAACCCATCCCCTCGATCCGCATTACACCTGCATCGCCACCGGTGAACCCCATCGCGACCTCATGATCGCCGTCCAGCGTCTGTTCGAAATTCTGGATGTACAGGATTAACCGCTCGTAGGCCCATTGTGCGGGGCTCTTGCTAGCCAAGGGTTTTTTCAACGTCTCGGGCAGTTTTTTGCTTCCGGATTCGGCTTTGGGATCGGCGTGCACCTCGTAACACTTTGGCAAAGCTGCGGCTTCTGCGGCCTCGGCCGAGGTTTCGATCTGGTCCTGCATTGGTCTACCCTTTGCGTTGATACAGCCATGCCCCATCCGCGCGTTGCGTCCGGGTTACTGCACCAATGTGGTAGAGGTGATTTACATGTGCAACCGCCTCGACCAGCGCAAGGCCATACTCACCCTCCCGGATTGTACGTTTGAACAGCGGCATAAAGCTGTCAGCGGCAGATTTGGGCTGATCCAGATGATCCAGCAGCCGTTCCAGCGCGCCATGGTGGTTGTCAATCAGCTGCTTCATACGCAACGGCAGACCCGTGAAGGGCAATTTGTGCCCGCCCAAAACCAGATGATCGGGACGGGCGAGCGCCTGAAGCCTCTTACAGGCCTCCATCCATCCTGACACCGGATCGGCCATGGGTTCGGTCGCATAGACACCCAGATTGGGGCTGATCGAGCTTAGGATCTGATCGCCGCTGAGTACCAGATTGTCATCGCGGCTCCAGAAGGTGGCGTGTTCCGGTGCATGGCCATTGCCCATATGAACGTCCCAGTCACGTCCGCCCATACGGATCACATCACCCTGCTGGATCCCGGTAAAACCCAGCGGCATGGGATAGACCGTGTCGGCAAAATTAAAGGGCCGGTCCGCCATCCGTTTGTTCAAAACTTCGGATGCCATGCCCGCACTGCGATAGAAACCCAGCGTTTCTTGCGGCCAGGTTTCCTGCACATCCAGCGTCAGCATCCGCGCAAACAGCCACGAGGTGCGGCTTGTCACCAGCTCGGCGCCGTGTTCCGTCTGAAACCATCCGGCATTGCCAACATGGTCGGGATGGTGGTGAGTCACCACCACCCGCCTGATCGGCTTGCCTGCAAGAGGCCCGGCCATCAACGCTTCCCAGATGCGCCGCGTCTTGTTCGAGGACAGCCCCGTATCGATCACAGTCCAGCTGCCGCCATCGTCCAGTGCGTAGATATTTACATGGTCCAGCGCCATAGGCAGGGGCAGCCGCATCCAGAGAACACCTTGGGCAATCTCGGTGGCTTCGCCCTGCGCGGGCGGTTCAGACCACGGATATCTGATCCCCAATACGTGATCCCCGTCCATCAAACTGCAAACTCGTCCGTGCTCAGCGCGAAAAGGTCATCCGCGCCGTTCTGTGCCCGTGCCAAAAGGCCCGTATGTTCGGGCAACAGGGCGTTGATATAATACCGCGCCAGTTTCGCCCGCGGCCCATCTGGATCGGCAAGGGCGGCGGTCAGGTGATAGTGCCCACCCAGCACCCGGGCAAAAGCCTGGAGATAAGCAACTGCGCCTGCAAAGCGGTTATTCAAATCATCCTGAGCCACCAACCATTCTGTCGCCTCGCGCAGCGTTTCGGTGGCTTCCCAAACAGGGCCCGCCAGATCAGGCAGTGTTGCACGGGCGCGTTCAGCCTGGTCTTCAATCTCATCCAGCAGGTTCGAAGCAGCCTCGCCCCCGTCCATCATCTTCCGCGCAACAAGGTCCATCGCCTGAATGCCGTTGGTGCCCTCGTAGATCGCGGTGACACGCGCATCGCGATAGAACTGTGCCGCTCCGGTTTCCTCAATATATCCCATGCCACCATGCACCTGGACCCCGGTTTCAGCCACACGCATCCCAGTCTGAGTACCAAACGCCTTGCTGATCGGCGTCAACAGCGCGGCCCGCGCAGCCCAATCGGCGTCACCAGTGGCCTCTGCCATATCAATTGCAACCGCATTGGCCAACAGGATCGCGCGCGCGGCATAAACATCAGCACGCATATCCAAAAGCATACGGCGCACATCCGCATGGTCGATAATCGTCCCGGACGGCGTTTTGCCTTGTTTCCGTTCCAGCGCATAGGCCAACGCGTGCTGATATGCACCTTCGGCCACACCCACGCCCTGTCCGCCCACACCCAGACGCGCATTGTTCATCATGGTAAACATGGCCGCCATACCGCCATGTTCGGCGCCCACCAGCCAGCCTTTGGCTTTGTCATATTGCATCACGCAGGTGGGCGACCCGTGCAAACCCATCTTGTGTTCCAGCGAAACCACTTTCAGATCGTTGGCCGCGCCCGGATCACCATTTTCATCAGGCAGGAATTTGGGGACAAGGAATAACGAGATCCCTTTGGTGCCGGGCACCCCATCGGGAAGGCGGGCCAGTACCAGATGGCAGACATTCTCGGTGAAATCGGTATCGCCCCACGAGATGAAGATCTTTTGACCGGTGATCGAATATGTCCCGTCACCGTTCGGCTCAGCCTTCGCAGACAACGCGCCGACATCCGACCCGGCCTGAGCTTCGGTCAGGTTCATGGTGCCCGACCATTCCCCCGTCATCATCTTAGGCAGATACAGCGCTTTCAATTCGTCGCTGGCGTGATGGTCCAACGCCTCGATCTGGCCCTGAGACATAAGCGGCGCAAGTTGCAGCGACAGGCAAGCGGCACTCATCATCTCGTTGACCGCCGTGGTGATGGTCATAGGCAACCCCATCCCCCCGTATTCAGGATTACCACTGATCCCGATCCAGCCACCTTCAGCAATAGCCTTCCAGCCGTCTGCATATCCCGGAGAAGTTCGCAGCACGCCATTTTCAAGCCGTGCAGGTTCCAGATCACCGGGGCGCTGCAGAGGGGCCATCACCTCTTCGCACATCTTTCCAGCTTCGGTCAGGATCGCATTGACCACATCCCCGCTGGCATCAGCAAATTTATCCGTCGCAGCGACCTGGTCGAACCCGACCACTTGGTCCAGCAGGAACTGGTAATCTGAAATTGGGGTGCGATAGGGCATGATCACTCTCGAAGGCTAACAATTCAGAACATATCGGCAGGCTTGGAATTGTGGGCAAGCGCCGGTAAGCGTATGAGCTTGGATCAATTACCTACTGTCCCTTATGTTACAAGCAACCAAAACGCGGCGTCACCAGTTATGATCTCAACCGGCACTCAGGAATTGACGGCGGATCCCGGCGGTATCGCGCGGGCTACAGATATGTTGCGACAGGGCCTTCTGGTCGCTTTCCCGACCGAGACGGTCTATGGCCTGGGCGGCGATGCCCGCAACGGGCAGGCGGTGGCATCGATCTACGAGGCCAAGGGGCGGCCCAGCTTCAATCCGCTGATCGCACATGTCGCTTCGGTCGCCGCGGCGCAACGGTATGTGCAATGGTCAGATCAGGCCGAGCATCTGGCGCAGGCCTTTTGGCCCGGTCCGCTTACCTTGGTTTTGCCCTTGCGCGAAGGGCACGGGATTTCATCGCTGGTGACGGCAGGTTTGGATACGTTGGCCGTGCGCGTTCCGGCACATCCGACAGCGCGCGCGCTGCTGGCCGAATTTGATGGCCCGGTTGCGGCGCCTTCGGCAAACCCGTCGGGTCAGATCAGTCCGACCACGGCAAATCATGTCTGGTCGGGTCTTGGCGGCAAGATTGCGGCTGTTCTGGATGACGGGCCGTGCGATGTCGGGCTTGAGTCCACCATCATCGGCCTGGCTGGGGAACCTGCACTTTTGCGTCCAGGTGGCATCGCGCTGGAGCAGGTCGAAGAGACGCTGAAAACGCGACTGCATTTGCATCAATCCGGTGACCTTCTGACCGCCCCCGGCCAGTTGCAATCACATTATGCGCCGGACGCCCCGGTCCGTTTGAATGCCAAAACCCGTCAGGGTGACGAGGTGTTACTGGGATTTGGGCAGGTAGAGTGCGACCTGAACTTGTCCGCCACCGGCAACTTGACCGAAGCGGCGGCAAATCTGTTTGCGTTTCTGCATCAGCTGAACGAAACCGGGCGACCGATTGCCGTTTCTCCGATCCCTGACACGGGTTTGGGGGCGGCAATCAATGACCGGCTGCGGCGCGCGGCGGCACCCCGTGACAGCTGATCACGCTCGCCCCGCGCTGGCAGAAAGGGTCAGCGGGTCCACGCCCAAAGAAGCCAACGCTGCCTCCCATTTCGCATCATCGGGCACATCGAAAACAAGTTTCGACGTTGCCTCGGTGGTTAGCCAGCCGTTCATGGCAATTTCATCCTCAAGCTGACCGGGCCCCCAGCCGGAATAGCCCAGCGCCAGCATCGAGTTCAGCGGCCCAGTGCCTGACGCCAAATCCTCGAGCACATCAAGTGTCGCCGTCATGCTGAAATCCTCGGAAATCTGCATTGAATGCAGGTTGGCCTCGTAATCGGCGCTGTGAAGGACAAAGCCGCGTGACATCTCGACTGGCCCACCGAAATGCACAAGGCGTTCGCCGACAATCGGTACACGGCAGGCGATATTCAGTTGACCCAGCAAGGTCTTTATCCGCAGGTCCGAGGGCTTGTTCACAATCAAACCCATGGCACCGTCGTCACCATGACTGCACACATACACCACCGAATGGTCGAATCGCGGATCTCCCATACCGGGCATCGCAATCAACAGTTTTCCGGTCAGGTCCATGGGCCGCCATCTCTTTCTCAGAACACCTCAACAATGGCCCCGCAGCATGTCTATTGGCAAGAGAACAACAGGTATTTTGGCGGATTTCATCCCAGTGAACAGAACGTGACTTGGAATCCGGGTCAACGCCGCGCATTTAAGAGGGATGAAGATGTCGATGAAACACACTGCTGTCGCCGCACTCGCTTGCCTGCATTTGGCCGCCCCGGTTGCCGCTCAGGGTCTGGACGGCGTGGTTCAGCTGGATGTTCTGGATGGCGGACGGACTGCAAACGGCACTTATCTTACCGCCTTGAAGGTGACGCTTGAGGATGGTTGGAAAACCTACTGGCGTGCGCCCGGAGATGCTGGCATCCCGCCGGAAATCAACTGGAAACGCTCAAGCAATGTCGGGCGTGTTGAGATCACATGGCCTGCCCCCGATGTCTTCGATCAGAACGGGTTGCAGTCGATCGGTTACAAGAATCAACTGGTCCTTCCGATTGAGATTACGCCGCGCAACCCTGCCAAGCCGGTCCGATTGCAGGGCGAAATGGATCTGGGCGTTTGCAAAGACGTTTGTATTCCGGAACGTCTGGGCTTTGACCACACACTCGACGCCAATGCCGGGCGCCATCCCGCGATTGCCGCCGCACTGGCGCAACGCCCTTATTCCGCGCAAGAAGCTCGCGTGTCCAGTGCCACCTGTCGTCTGACGCCGACTAAAGATGGTATGCGTATCGAAGCACGAGTGACCATGCCATCGGCAGGTGGTCATGAAGTGGCTGTGATCGAACCCGGCAATCCCTCCCTCTGGGCGTCGCAGCCGGTTGCGCAACGGCAAGGTGATACGTTGGTGGCCGAGGCCGAGATTATCAATGCATCGGGTACACCCTTTGCGCTGGATCGCTCTGAAATCCGGATTACAGTTCTGGGCGCCAATCACGCAGTTGATATTCAGGGCTGCAGCGCAGGCTGAATTCATGACCCAATCACCAAAAATCGGTGCCCTGGCCGTTGTTCTGCATCAGGATCAGATTCTTCTGGTTCAGCGCAGCAAGCAGCCCGACGCCGGGCTGTGGGGGTTTCCCGGTGGCCATGTCGAATGGGGTGAAACCGTATTGGAAGCGGCACAACGCGAATTGCTGGAAGAAACCTCGGTGATCGCGCAGTCGTCACATTATCTGAAAAATCTGGACCTTGTGCGCCGAACCCCAGATGGGCTGATCGTGTCCCATTACCTTCTGGTCGGGGTCGCCTGCCAGTATCGCTCGGGCACGCCGAGGGCCGGTGACGACGCACTGGATGCCCGGTGGTTTCCCGTCGATCAGATACGCCAGGGCAACCTGCCCATGAGCGCGCGGGTCATTGAGCTTATGGAATATGCCTTGCGTGCGGTTTAAGCATCTGCCGATTTCGTGAGGCGACCATAAAGCATGCCTGAGGCAACAATGCTCAGAATCACAATCGGCACAGCTCCGGCAACAAACGCGCCCAGCCCCATTTTCAATGCGGCAATGCCATCATCACCGGGATAAAGACCTTGTAGCATAGCAAGCGGTGCACCGTTGACGGCGGGCCAGATCATCGTCAAGGCAAACCAGATCCCAAGCATCACACCGGTTCCGGCCAACGCGCCACGAACAACCTTGTCAGGGGCCCGTGCAGCACGGCGCATGGCTGTCATCGGTCGTGCCACGTCATTGAGAATTCCCAGCAAGGCGGGCACAAGCACCAACACCAGCAACATTCCGAAACCAAGCCCGTAGACCAGTGTGATTACAGTCGGTTTCAGAAACTGCGCCTGTTGAGAGCCTTCATATAGTAAGGGTGCTAGCCCAAGAACCGTCGTCAGCGTGGTCAGCATGACAGGTCGCAACCTGTCCGCCGTGCCATCCAGAATCGACGGAATCAACCCGCGATCCTGCTGGTATGCGTCGATCGTGGTCACCAAAACGATCGAGTCGTTGATAATGATCCCTGTCATGCCCAGCAACCCGACCACCGTGAACATGCTAAGCGGCACCTCCCAGATGTAATGGCCCCAAATCGCTCCGACCAGGCCAAAGGGCATAATCGCCATGACCACAAGGGGTCGTGTCCAGCTGGCAAAAACCCAGGCCAGTACAAGGTAAATACCAGTCAGGCACAGGATCAGACCATTGCGGGCCTCGGACAGGAATTCGTTTTCCTGTTCGCTCAGACCCGACATGCGCCACTCAACCTGCCTTTCGGCCGCGATATTGGGAAGGATCTCGTCCTGCATCACGCGTTCAATTTCGGCGGCCCGTGCCGGATCGTCTTCCGAAATATCGCCTGTTACCGAAACCACCCTCAGGCCGTTTTCACGCCGAACCGTCGAAAACCCGGACTTGCGCTCGACCGAAACGATATCAGCCAGCGGTACATAGACCCCATCAGGAGAACGCATCAGAGTTCGTTCCAGAAAATCTGCTGTCAGTTCACCTTCGGGCAGTTCGACACGGATCTCGGCACTGCGCGGCCCGTCGGGGAAGGTTGCGGCCTCAATCCCGTTCAAACGGTCGCGCAAAGCCCGCCCCAGCGTTTCGATCCGAAAGCCCAGCGCCTGACCCTGCGCCGTCAGGTCAAGAAGAAACTCTTCCTTGTCATATGCCAAAGTGTCCTCAAGTGCCGAAACTTCAGGAAACTTCGACAGCGCAGTTTGCAGATCTTCAGATGCGGCTTTCAGGACATTTACGTCTGAGCCATAAAATTGCACATCGATTGCATCGCCGCCGGGGCCGGACCGCCAACCGCGGAAGCTGATCACTTCGACCTTGGGGTGACGCGGTACGAAATCCTGTAGCTCGCCCACAAACTCAAAACTCGAATATGGGCGCAGATCGGCGTCGATCAATTCAATCGAAATACCTCCCAGCACACTGCCGTCCTTGCCGTCAGCCGCAGCAAGCGCACGCCCGGCATTGCCACCAACTTCAGCCAGGACATAGTCAATTGGATTTCGGCCATGACGCTCTTCGTAGATCCGGCCCAGTTCGTTGGTTGCATCCTGTAGAATGCGCATCATCTCAAGTGTATCTGACCGGGTCGACCCTTCGCGCATAATAAACCCGCCGCTGACCGAACTGCGTTCAGGCGCGTTGAAGAACCGCCAGTTCACGTCGCCACGAATGAACAATGCGACCTGACTGGCCAGGATGGCGATCATCAGCGCGGCCACCACATATCGCGCCCAGATCACCCAGGCGATCAACGGGCGGAACAAGTGATCCCGAACCCAACGAAAGCCACGATTGACGACACGGTTCGGCAGATCGTACCAGTGTTCTTTGGCCGAATGCGCAATTGCATGCGCCATGTGATTGGGCAGGATCAAGAAGCATTCCACCAGCGATGCAACCAGAACTGCGATCACCGTGAAAGGGATATCGCGGATCAGCTCTCCGAAACGTCCTCCAACCAAAGTCAGGCCGAAAAACGCAATCACCGTCGTTACCGTGGCGGCCAGAACCGGCATCGCCATTCGACGCGCGGCGCGCTCTGCGGCTTCCACTGGTGTCTCGCCCAATCGGCGGGAGCGAAAATCAGCGTGCTCCCCCACGACAATGGCATCATCTACAACGATCCCCAACGTAATGATCAGACCAAACAGTGAAACCATGTTCAGCGACAGACCGCCCAGATACATCAGCGCAATCGCCGCCGACATCGCCACCGGGATACCCGCCGCGACCCAAAATGCGATGCGCGCATTCAGAAACAGGAACAACAGGATGACAACAAGCCCCAGCCCCATCAGCCCGTTATCCACCAGGATGTTTAACCGGTCGGTAATTGCTTGCGCCCGGGTGCGGATCAGATCAATTCTCACACCTTCAGGCAGGCGGGCCTGCATCTGGCGGGCAACGTCCTCGACCGTGTGCTGAATACCTATCGCATCGCCCAGGTTCGACCGGTCCACTCTGATCGACATGGCGGGATTGTCGCCCACATAATAGCTGCGGTCGCGGGTGACGCCTTCAATCCGAATTGTGGCTATTTCGCCAACCTTCAGCTTCGACCCGTCTTCGTTCGTCCGCAGCGCGATGCCTTCGATCTGTTCCGGCGTGCGTTTCTCAGTTCCCGCCCGGACACGAGCACCCGCACCTTCGACATTGCCAGCGGGGTCCGTATTGACTTCGGCACCTATCGCTGCCGCGATTTCGGCCATCGTTATATCGTTTGCGATTAACTGAGCGGTGGTGACCTCGACAACGATGCGCGGTGCGGCAATACCCCGGATTGTCGTGCGGGTCACACCTGATGCGAATAAACGATTGATAAGCTCATCCGTCAGCTTAGCCAGCTGAGCAGTATCGGTCGGACCGGTAATCACCACATCCGTCACCCGATCACGCCACGCACCGCGTTGAATCTTGGGCTCCTCAGCGTCTTCCGGCAGATCTGTGACAGCGTCTACGGCGGTCCGGACTTCCTCAACAGCGCGGGACACATCCCAGTTGGGTTCGAATTCCAGCCTGATACGGGTCCAGCCCGGATGCGAGGAAGCCTCGGTACTGGTCACCCCTTCGACGGCCAGCAGCGCAGGTTCCAGCAACTGCACGATCCCGGCGTCCATGTCCTCGGGCCCGGCACCATCCCAGGTTACGGATACATCGACGCGTTCCAGAATGACGTCCGGAAAGAACTGTGCACGCATGTTCGGGATTGCCGCCGCGCCAAGAACCAGCATGACAAGCAACAGCAGGTTGGCAACTGTCCGATGCCGCGTGAAGTAACTGAGAATGCCGCCCGCCGCGCCAGGTATCTCGCGCATCATGGCGTTTATCCCCCAGCCCTGGTTTCAATACTGCGCACCAAAGATGTCGGCACTCGAGCTTCGCGCAGCCGGGTTAGAACCTTCGTCTTTTCCTTCGGTGGCATCGCACTGTTCGCCTCGACCTGAGCCACAAGTTCGGCGCGTTTCTCGTCCGTCAGCTCGACCATTCCGGGGTCTGCACCCGCCTCAAGCCGTAGGGGCCGCACACGCACGCCCGACCCAAGCAGGGGGGTTCGTCCGACGACGACCTCACGCCCTTCCAACCCGTCGCCCCGCAGCAGAACTTCGTCCCCCTGGCGGCGGATGAGCTGAACCGGCAGACTTTCCAATCGGTCATCAGGGCCAAGAACCAGAACTGTTCCGGATGCATCAAGGACCGAAGACGGCAGTCGGTAAACTCCGGCAAGCGGCTGTTCCTGAACTGAAACCGTAACGAAATCTCCAGGTTTAAACCCCGATGCCTCTTGCAGGCGGGCATAGATCAACCGCCCGGTCTGGCCTTCACCGGCAGACCCGCTATCGCGGCTAATCTGGCCAATTGCGGTCAGATCGGTCCCTGTGACTTCAAGAGATATGGTGACCGGCGCATTGATCAGACGATCGCCGCCATCCAGAAGCCGCACATATTGCGCGGTCGACACCCGAAACGCCACCTCTAAGTCGTTGGGATCAACCAGTTCAGCAAGCTTTTCACTTGCAGATACCAGCCGCCCTTCCACAAGCGTAACATCCGTTAAAGTGCCGCCAAAGCCCGCCCGGATTGTCATGTCGCCCAGATCGCGCTCCGCAGCTTCCAGTGCTATCATGGCTCGGGCAAACAGGGTTGATGCCTGATCCACACGGGATTCAGCCTGTGCCAGCGCAATACGCCGCGCCAGAACGGCCTGTTGCGATGATGCTGCGGCCAGTTCGGCCTCTTCCACGCTGGCGGCGGCCCCCACGCCCCGTGATTCCAGATCCCGTTGGCGTTGCAACGCCCTTTCCCGCAGTTCCGCCTGAGCCTCGGCCGATTTCAGCTCGTCCTGCGCCAGCAGCAACGAGCGTTCTGCGTCTCGCTCTTCAAATTGGGCGTCCAAGAGATCGGACTTTGCCCGATCCAGCGCAGATTGCGCATCTGCCGGATCCAGTTCGACCAGCACTTCGCCAGCCTCAACAATTCCACCATCTTCAAAGTCTTCTGCCAGCGCGACAACGCGACCTCCAAGCGCCGCACGCAGCTCCAGCCTGCGGCGGCTTTGAACCTCTCCGAAAGCTTCAAGATATGGGGTGACGGTTTCCGCCTCGGCAGGCCGAACCGCAACAGCAAAGATCCTTTCTCGTGCGGGTGGTGTCGCGTTATCGTGCGTCAAAGCCTCCTGAACGGCCCCAACGATCATCTGCACGGCAACAAACAACAAAGCCAGCGCCAGAAACGCCAGAAAAATACCGACAAGACTATGTCGTAGAAATCGCATCGATCAGTTACCCCGGTTGCACCACGCTGCCGTCCACAACATGTAGCTGGATCAGGAAATATGCCAAGCCACAAGGCGGTTATACGGAATGGAACGTATGACCAGTCTACTTCCGTCGCAGATGTTCGTCCAATCTGGGCATTATTTCCACAAAATTGCACGGGCGATGACGATAATCGAACTGTTTTTCCAAAATACCGTCCCACGCGTCCTTGCAGGCCCCCGGGCTGCCGGGCAAGGCAAACAGATATGTCCCCCCGGCAACGCCCCCCGTCGCCCGCGATTGCACCGCGGAAGTTCCAATCTTCTCCATCGAGATGATCGTGAAGACGGTGCCAAAGGCTTCGATCTCTTTTTCATAGACATCGCGATGCGCCTCGACGGTGACATCGCGCCCGGTCAGACCCGTGCCGCCGGTCGAAATCACGACGTCGATCTGTTCGTCCTCCACCCACGCGCGCAACTGATCTGAAATCTGTCTGCGCTCGTCCCGAATTATTCTCCGATCCGCGACAACATGGCCCGCCTTTTCGATCCGGTCCGCCAATATCTGACCCGAGCGGTCCTCTTCCATCGATCTGCTATCCGAAACAGTCAGTACGGCGATCTTAACCGGGATGAACTCCATGGTTTCGTCAATGCGCGACATGTGGTGTCAGGCCCTTTCCAGAATGGCAAGCCGGACCGCAAGGGCCGCAAAAATGCCCCCTGTAATCCAGCCCAGAATACGTGAGGCGCGCGGATTCGAGACCAGATGGCGCCCCGCGCTTCCGGCGAAAACACCAACCAGCCCGTTCACGACGAACCCACCGATGCCGATGATTGTGCCGAAGATTAAAAACTGCATCAGGACCGACCCCCGCGACGGGTCTACAAATTGAGGGATAAAGGCCAGAACGAACAGAATTACCTTGGGGTTCGTCAGATTGACAAGCATCCCTTCCCGAAAAGACAACCGGGTTGGTTTGACGGGTGCCTCGGCTGACACCGCGCCATTTCGAACGGCACCCCAGGCCAAGTACAGCAGGTATGCAACACCAACCCAGCGAATGACATCAAACAGCCATGGCAAGGTCGCAACCGCCGCGCCAAGGCCCAGCCCAGCCAGAAGGACCTGTATCATTCCACCGGCGGAAATCCCGGCACTTGCGGCAATCGCGGCGTGCGGACCTGATCGCAAACCCTGACCGAAACAGAACATCATATCCGCGCCCGGTGTCAGGTTCAGCGCCAGTGCAGCGGGAATGAAGGCAAGAAGCGTTACCAACTCAATCATACGGCGACCTCGAACCAGTTTACCTTGGGACCAAGGTTGGCGATCCGGGTGCGGCCGATCGAGCCGCGATATCCCCAGCTGTCGTGAATATGGCCGCAAAACGTGAAACGAGGCTGTATCCGCTCGATCGCGTTCCGGACAGCGACCGAACCAACAGCCACGCCTTGCGAGGTCACATCCCCATGACCCTTGGGCGGCGAGTGCGAAATCAGAATATCTGCTCCGCCGCAGCGCGCCAGCAGTTCGGCGGCCTCACCTTCGGTCAGATCACAGGACCAATCACCAAACGGTGTGGGTGGAACACCGTAGCCAAGCCCGAACAGGCGCAATCCATCCACTGTCATTCCCGTTCCGTGCAGAACATGCACACCCTCGGGCACCGCTTTGCCCAGATCCTCTGCGCTTTCGGCATTCCCGGGTATCAGGACCAGCGGCGCTGAAACGCCCGAAAGCATTTGCATCGCCTCATCCAGACCCTGCCGCATGTTGCAATAGTCCCCTGCGCCGATGACCAAGTCGGCATCAGCGCTGGCGGCTACCAGATCAGCGGCGCGGTTTCGCGCCATATGAAGATCGGAGAACGCCAAGACCTTCATGACTCACCTCGCAGCCGGGCTTTCAACTCCAGCAGATCAGCCCAAGCCTGCCGCTTCATTTGCGGCTGGCGCAGCAAATAAGCTGGATGAAACATCGGGATCACAGGCAGGTCCATCGCCTGATCCCACTGGCCGCGCAATCGGGTAATCCCGCGTTTCCCCAGAACAGCCTGACAGCTGATATTGCCCATTACCACCAGAACCTCGGGCCGGGCCAGCGCCACGTGACGTTCCAGAAAGGGCTTCATCATCCCTATTTCTTCGGGCTTTGGGTCACGGTTCTGTGGGGGCCGCCACGGCAGCACATTTGTGATATAGACGTTCTGCCTGCGATCCAGATCAATCGCGGCCAACATGCGATCCAGCAACTGGCCCGCGCGCCCGACAAAGGGCTTGCCCTCGCGGTCTTCGTCGCGGCCCGGAGCCTCACCGATGATCATCACCCGCGCACCGGGCGTTCCATCAGCAAAAACCAACTGCCGCGCACCGCGCTTCAGCTCGCAGTGATCAAAAGCTTCCATCGCATCGCGCAGCTGATCCAGTGACCCTGCCCCCTTGGCCGCTGCTTGCGCAACCGTTACCGGGTCGGCCTGTCCGGGCTTTGACGGGATGGCTGCCGCAACCTCTGCCTTCTTGGGCTTTGGTGACGTGTCCGGCACCGAATATCGATCAACCGGAGCGTCCCCGATTGCCTCGGTCACGCCCAGTTCGACCTGCCATTCCAGCAAGGCCCGTGCAGAGTAATAGTCCAAGCCCGATTCCATATGGATAATTTACCCGCCTGAGGGCTGATGGAAAGCGAATTGGGCTTGATCGGTCGCTCTGTCGCGCCGACCATCAGGGCACGATGCTCAGAACCTTGCGAATCCTCCTGATCGGGCTTGGGCTGGTGCTTACCGGCAATCCGGCATTGGCGACGTTCCACAACGCACAGGGTCAGTGCCGTGCGGGCCAGTTCAAATGCGGCACCACCTGTTGTTCCGGTGGTCAAAGATGCAGCTTTGATGGGCACTGCATACCGCTGGGCGGCACCTATTGCGGTGGCGGGCGCAGTTGCGGCCCGTTTGAACGCTGCGTAGCGGGAGGAGCGCGTTGTGCACCCGCAGGCGCGAACAAATGCACATCGCGTCTGGATTGCCCCGGTGACAGTTTTTGCAATGGGCGCGGCGAATGTGAACGGATCACACCAGATCCGGGTACAGCCCCTCCTACGATATGCGAGGATGGCCGCACTTGTGCGCGCGGCTCGTCCTGTCTGCCGGGTGGGGGGTGTTCCCGTCCGGGATGGTTCCTGTGCGAAGAAACAGGCTCGCAGTGCCGTCCGGGATTCAAATGCTCGGACCATCAGGGTTGCGTGCCGATCAAAGCCATCGACTGCGGATACGGCAAATGGTGCAAACCGGGTGAACAATGTCTGCCCGAAGGCGGCTGCGAAAAACTGCCAGAGGGTTCTGATCCTTAGGTTGCTTTGCCCCGCGGGGCTTTCTATAAGCGGCCCGATTGTCAGACAGGAGCCCGCCCATGCGTTTCGCCCATCGTCACCTTCTTGGCATCGAGCATCTGTCGCAATCCGATATCACCGAAATTCTCGATCTGGCCGAAACCTATGTCGACATGAACCGCCAGTCGACCAAGCATTCGGACGTTCTGTCGGGGCTGACCCAGATCAACATGTTCTTTGAAAACTCGACCCGAACGCAGGCAAGCTTCGAACTGGCTGGCAAGCGTCTGGGCGCGGACGTGATGAACATGGCGATGCAGGCCAGTTCGATCAAAAAGGGCGAAACCCTGATCGACACTGCGCTGACCCTGAACGCGATGCATCCCGACCTTTTGGTGGTGCGTCACCCGCATTCGGGCGCGGTCGACCTGCTGGCGCAAAAGGTCAACTGCGCTGTTCTGAACGCAGGCGACGGGCGGCATGAACATCCGACACAAGCTTTGCTGGACGCGCTGACGATCCGCCGCGCCAAAGGTCGCCTGCACCGTCTGAACATCGCCATTTGCGGCGATGTCGCGCACTCTCGTGTTGCTCGATCCAATTTGATCCTGCTGGGCAAGATGGAAAACCGCATTCGTCTGATCGGCCCGCCCACACTCGTGCCGTCGCAATTCGCCGAGTTTGGGGCCGAGGTATATGACGACATGAACGAAGGCCTCAAAGACGCCGATGTGGTCATGATGCTGCGCCTTCAGAAAGAACGAATGGATGGGGGCTTCATCCCGTCAGAACGCGAATACTACCACCGTTATGGCCTGAATGTGGAAAAGCTAGCGCTGGCCAAGCCCGATGCCATCGTCATGCACCCCGGCCCGATGAACCGGGGGGTTGAGATCGACGGAACCCTGGCTGATGACATCAATCGATCCGTCATACAGGAGCAGGTGGAGATGGGGGTCGCTGTCCGCATGGCCGCCATGGACCTTCTGGCCCGAAACCTGCGCGAGGTTGCATGAGCAATCTGACCGTCGCCCCTCATGAACGCGGCGTCCTGCGCCTGTTCGCGCTGGACATGCGCCCGGAAGAGGCGAAGTTCCTGCGCGAACCGGGGGCTGCCGAACAGGTGCTTGGCGTCGACGGGCTGGACCCCGAGCACATCGACATCTTTCCGGTATCCGACCTCGAAGAACTTGGGCTTTACGGCTATCTGAACGAAGGGTGCGGCGTGTCAGAAGATCAGTTGGACCGTGCCGCGCTGGCGCTGATCGACGGATGGGTCATGGTTCTGCGCAGCGCGGCGTTCAAAAACCGGGCCACGACCCTTGAACCCGATCCCCGGCTTCACATGATTGGTCTTTTCACGGAAGAGGCGACCAATTGGACCGGCGGAACGATCGAAACAGAAAGCGCCAAGCCTTTCTCGGCCCCGCAAACCGCGCCGGTTGACAACAAACCGCTCCGCATAGGCTCGGCTGTTATGGCATTGGTAGCACTTTTGATCACCGGAGGGATTCTGTGGCTGATCCTGTAGTCTTTGCCCCGGACAAGGGCGCGTATATCCGCACCAATGCATGGCTTGCGGCGGCTGCCATGGCCGGTGCAATGGCTGTGTTGTGGTTGACCGGCAACCCTTATGTCTGGACCGGAGCACCTGCCGGCCTCGCCGCAATTGGCATCCGCGCGTGGTATCTGGCATCGGAAGAACTGGCCGCTAACTGGGAGATGACCGAAACTTTGTTGACCGGTCCCGGCCCACGCAAAGTACCGTTGAATCAGGTCGAGGCGGTTAAAACCATGGGCAGTTTCGTACAAGTCGTTACCAAGGGCGGCGACAAACACCTGATCAAGTATCAGGCCGATCCCGCCGCCACGAAGGCCGCCATCGAAAGGGCCGTTGGATGACTGGTGAGTGGTGGCGGGAAAAAATACCAGAGGGTGAGGAGGTATTATGGTATCAGCGCCCGGAGCAAGGGTTTTTCCCTTTGCGATATGGTTGGTTCTACAAGATAGCAGCCGGTCTGATTGCATTGATTTGGCTGGCAAGCCCTTGGATGATTGAGACGGCTGGAGATTTTTGGAAGATTTTTGTCTGTTCGGTTGGATTTGTCTTCTTCGTTTGGGCTGATCGATTCATTCGCGCACAACGTGTCTATGTTGTGACCTCGCAAAAAGCGTGGGAGATAAACAAAGACCTGAAGTCGAAATATCTGAAAATCGACCGATTTCTGAACTTCTCTTGCCACCGACGACGAGTGACTTTTGACCGCCACCCTTTTTTTTCGTTCGATCATCTATCTGACCCGGATGCCGCATTGATGGCGCTGAAGCAAGCCCGAGAGACCGCACAATGACTTCTGTTCTTTTCACCAACGCACGCCTGATCGATCCCGAAGCCGGAACAGAGTCTACTGGCTGGTTGCAGGTGAACGATGGCCGGATTAGCGCCCGAGGCGAAGGAAGCGCGCCGAGTACTGAGGGGCATATCGTAGATTGCAACGGCAAGTGCCTCGCCCCTGGCATCATCGATATTGGCGTCAAGGTCTGTGAACCCGGTGAACGTCATAAGGAAAGCTATCGGTCAGCGGGACTTGCTGCTGCGGCTGGTGGTGTCACGACGATTGTCACCCGACCGGATACTCTGCCAGCAGTCGACAAACCGGAAACGCTGGAATTCGCGACACGCCGGGCGCAGGCCGATGCGCCGGTCAATGTTCTGCCGATGGCTGCCCTGACCAAAGGACGCGAAGGGCGCGAGATGACCGAGATCGGGTTTCTGATGGACGCGGGTGCAATCGCCTTCACCGATTGCGATCACGTCATCACTAATACCAAGGTGTTTTCCCGTGCCCTGACCTATGCGAAATCCTGTGGCGCGCTTGTGATAGCCCACCCGCAAGAGCCGGTGCTGAGCGCCGGGGCCGCAGCGACCAGTGGCAAGTTCGCGGCACTGCGCGGCCTGCCCACAGTGTCACCGATGGCGGAGCGGATGGGGCTGGACCGCGACATTGCCCTGCTGGAGATGACCGGCGCCGCCTATCACGCCGACCAAATCACCACTGCCCGGGCGCTGCCTGCACTGGAGCGCGCCAAGCGCAATGGGCTGGACATAACCGCAGGGACGTCGATCCACCACCTGACGTTGAACGAGCTTGACGTTGCCGACTATCGCACCTTCTTCAAGGTCAAACCGCCGCTGCGATCAGAAGATGACAGGCAGGCGGTTATCGAAGCCGTTCGCACCGGGCTGATCGATATCATCAGCTCGATGCACACCCCTCAGGACGAAGAAAGCAAACGCCTGCCGTTTGAAGAAGCGGCCTCGGGTGCAGTCGCGCTGGAAACGCTTCTGCCCGCGGCCTTGCGCCTGTACCATGCAGGCCAGCTGGATCTGCCGACACTGTTTCGGGCCATGGCCCTCAACCCGGCCAAACGGCTAGGCCTGGACAGCGGTCGCCTGTCGAAAGGCGCGCCAGCGGATCTGGTTCTGTTCGACCCGGATGTGCCTTTTGTGCTTGATCGGTTTGCACTAAAATCAAAATCTCAGAACACTCCATTTGACGGCCAGCGGATGCAAGGTAAGGTCATTTCGACTTATGTGGCAGGTAATGAAGTGTTCCGGAGACCCTGATGCCCCCAATCGACAACTCGACTAGCGAACTGCTCCAATGGGCGGTCGTTGGATACCTGATGGGCTCCATTCCCTTCGGCTTGTTGCTTGCCAAGATCATGGGGCTGGGAAATCTGCGCGAGATCGGGTCCGGGAATATCGGGGCGACAAATGTCCTGCGCACCGGCAACAAGGCCGCTGCGGCACTGACCTTGCTGTTTGACGCAGGCAAGGGGGCGGCGGCCGTTCTGATAGCACGCGCATATGCGGGTGAAGATGCAGCCCAGGTTGCCGCTCTTATGGCGTTTCTAGGCCATTGCTTTCCGGTTTGGCTGAGCTTCAAGGGTGGCAAGGGCGTGGCAACCTTTCTGGGGCTTTGGCTGGCACTGGACTGGCGCATCGGTGTTGCCTGCTGCCTGACCTGGCTGGTCGCGGCAGCAATCTGGCGGATATCCTCGGTTGGCGCATTGGCTGCGGCCGCGCTGTCAACGACTTGGGTGTTGTTGCTGTCAAACGGGACTACATTTATCCTTGGGATAATTCTGACACTTCTGGTCTACTGGCGGCACAGCTCGAACGTCGCGCGGATCAAGGCCGGAACGGAACCCAGAATCGGAAAGCCGTGATCGCGCCAGACGGGTTTCTGTATGCCCTTTTTGCACTGCCCTTGGGCAGTTTCACCGGAACCTCCGGCGGTCGGCGCTATGTTGTTGTGCGTCAACGAATGGCGGGTGGTAAATCCCACAAGCTGGTTGCGCACGAACTGGGCGGAGCCGACTATATCAGCCTGAACCTGTATCAGACCATGGGCAGCGGCGCGTTGCTAAGACCCTGTGAAATGTCCGCATGCAAAGTCATCGCATTTGTCCTGAACCTAAGGCCGGATGCCTGAGGAGAGATCGGCAAAAAAGAACAGTGGCTCTATCACCTGCGCACAATCACAAATCATTGTTTTGAACGTGATCAGCCCGCTTCCCAAATCGCTATCGTGACGGTCAATTACGGGCCACACAGGACAACAATCTGGGCCTTACGGCGGCAATTTTCGCGGTGTCGAACGGGCTCTTTTCACGAAAGGTGAAGCAATGAACAAGTTTAGATCTCTGATCAGTGGCGTGGCACTGTCTGTCACATTGGCAACCTCCGCGCTGGCGGCTGGCGTTGAAATCAACGCGAGCTCGACCGGTCTGGCCATGCAGGGTTATGACCCGGTGGCGTACTTCACCGCTGGCGAGGCAACCAAAGGCGACTACCGCATCACTGCGTTGCACGATGAGGCACTGTACCGGTTCTCGTCGGAAGAAAACAAAGTAGCCTTTGAAACCAACCCCGAAGCATACCTGCCCGCATATGGTGGCTATTGTGCCTTCGGCGCGGCCATGGGCTTTAAATTCGACGGCGACCCGAACCACTGGAAGATCGTCGACAACAAACTGTACCTGAACCTGTCCAAAGACATTCAGGAGCGCTGGGAAGGCGACATCCCGGGTTTCATCGAAAGCGCGAGCGCAAACTGGGAAACGATTGCTGAAAAATCCCCGGCAGAGCTGCAATCGCAGTAAGATCTGACTGTTTCAGGCAAAGCGGCGGCGGGTTTTCCGCCGCCGTATGTTTTTTGAACACCTCTCATCCTTCCCCAACGGGCGAAACATATATCCGCATTCTAAGGACGATGGCGTTTGGGTACTGCGTTACAGATCCAGAATTGTGCTGCCGGTCGTTTGCCGCGCTTCAAGCGCACGATGCGCATCAGCAACCTGATCCAAGGCAAAACGCTGATCGACATGGATTTTGACCTCACCCCCCTCGACTTTGCCAAACAGGCGACGCGCCATTGCCTGACACACCGCATGATCCGCGATATGTGTAAATAACGTGGGCCGGGTGATCTTGAGCGAGCCTTTCTGACCCAGAATCCCAAGGTTGAACGGTGGAACCGGGCCCGAGGCGTTGCCGAAGGAAATCATCATGCCCAGCGGTTTCAGGCAATCCAGTGATCCTTCGAATGTGTCCGCCCCGACCGAGTCCATCACCACGTCGACGCCCTGACCCTTTGTAATCTCAACCACGCGTTCTGCGAAATTCTCGGACCTGTAATTGATGCAATGCGCGGCCCCGTTAAACCGGGCAAGGCTGCATTTTTCGTCACTCCCCGCCGTTCCGATCAAGGTGATGCCTTCGGATTTAGCCCATTGGCATGCAATCAACCCGACCCCACCAGCTGCCGCATGGAACAGAACCGTATCGCCCCGTTTCAACGGTGTGGTCCGGTGAAACAGGTATTCAACCGTCAGACCTTTCAGCATCATCGCTGCGCCGGCTTCGAATGTGATGCCATCCGGTAGCGGGCAAACCTGCGCTGCGGGCATCACACGCGCCTCGCAATATGCACCGGGCGGGGCTGCGGCGTAAGCGGCCCGCTGCCCCGGTTGAAGGTGGGTCACCCCTTCCCCAACCGCTTCAACGGTTCCCGCCGCTTCCATGCCTAAAGCATGTGGAAGATCAAGGGGATACAGGCCGGTGCGTTGATATACGTCGATGAAGTTCAACCCGCAGGCCTGATGCCGAATACGTATCTCACCCGGACCGGGGTCGCCCACTGGCCTGTCTTTGATCCGCAGAACCTCAGGCCCACCAAATTCATGAATCACAACCGTTTTCGCTGTTTGCTGCATCCTGATCTCCTCTTGCCTGCCATCAAGCTAACATGACTGTGACACAGGGCAATCCGTCCGATGCCGGAGTATTGATCCAGATTTCGCAAATTTATGTTATACTGAGGTATGGCGTTGCCGGTTGGACCGGCCACGGGCAACTGAATGCCGGATCCGTTCCGCGGCGCAAGTCTCGCCAGGGAAGGGTGAAGAAATGGCTAAGACAATCGGAAATCCGATCAGCTGGGCAGCCCAGGCTCTGGGCGCCACAAGTGACCACGTCACCGAAAGCGTCTCGCAACTTGGCAGTGCAGATCCAACGCAAGTGCCAATGGTGCAGACCTTGACCCTGCAAGACCTACGGGCCTGCCTGAGGGCGGGGTATCAGGATTTTCTCGAAACCCGAGCGGATGTCGTATTCATTGTCCTGGTTTATCCGATCGCCGGGCTTTTGATGTTCGGCTTTGCCCTGAACGCCAATCTGGTTCCGCTTCTGGCCCCTCTGGTCGCTGGCTTCGCGCTGATCGGACCTGTTGCGGCCGTGGGCCTCTATGAGATCAGCCGTAAACGTGAACAGGGCAGCGAGGTTCACTGGCTGGACGCATTTGGTGTGCTTCGATCGCCGTCGTTCGGAGCAATTCTGGTTTTGGGGTTTTACCTAGTAATGCTGCTGCTGCTTTGGCTAATGGTGGCGCAAAGCATTCACACCTACACGATGGGCCCCGAGGTTCCAGCGTCGCTCAGCGCATTTGCCACGCAGGTTTTCACGACCTCTGCGGGCTGGGCGATGGTCATTGTCGGAACTGCGGTTGGGTTTGTTTTTGCCCTTTGCGCTCTGGCGATCAGCGTGGTCAGTTTTCCCTTACTGCTGGACCGCAAAGTGGGCCTGCCGGTTGCTGTTGTGACATCATTCAGAGTGCTGCGTCACAACCCCGGAGTCATTCTGACATGGGGATTCATCGTGGCAGTGCTTTTATTCCTGGGGGCTTTGCCATTGCTGTTGGGGCTTATCGTGGTGATGCCCGTTCTGGGTCATGCCACGTGGCATCTGTATCGCCGCGCCGTTGCGTGAACGCGCGGGACACGCCCGCGCATTCTAAACTCAACCCGCAATCTTCAGAACAATCTTGCCAATATGGCCCGAGCTTTCCATGCGCGCGTGGGCTGCGGCGGCCTCGGTCAGATCAAACTCGCTGTCCATCACGGGCGCAACTTTTCCGGCATCCAACAGAGGCCAGACAGCTTCGCGCAGGTCCTGCGCGATTTGCGCCTTGGCCAGATCACTTTGTGGGCGCAAGGTGCTGCCGGTCAGGGTCAGGCGCTTGACCATCATCAGGGCAAAGTTCAGCTCGACCACCGGGCCTTGCAGAAACGCGATTTGCACCAGCCGCCCATCTTCGGCCAGAGCCTTGACGTTGCGGGGGATGTAATCACCGCCGACCATATCAAGGATCAGGTTTGCCCCACCTTCGGCGCGCATGGCTGCTACGAAATCCTCGTTTCGATAGTTGATCGCCTTTTCCGCGCCCAGTTTGACACAAGCCTCGCATTTTTCATCCGACCCAGCCGTGGCAAAAACGCGCGCGCCAAAGGCATTGGCCAGTTGGATTGCCGTCGTACCAATTCCGCTGGACCCACCGTGAACCAAAAAGCGTTCACCTGCCTTCAACCCGCCACGCATGAACACGTTGGACCAGACTGTAAAGAATGTCTCGGGCAGACACGCTGCCTCTTTCATTCCCATACCTGCAGGCACTGGCAAACAATGGGCCGCTGGAGTCGAAACGTATTCCGCATATCCTCCGCCCGGCAGCAGTGCGCAGACCTGATCGCCGACAGACAGTCCTTCGACCCCCGCACCGACTGAAACCACTTCGCCCGAAGCCTCAAGCCCCGGCAGGTCGCTGGCACCCGGCGGCGGATCGTAAGCGCCCGCGCGTTGCAAAGCGTCGGGGCGGTTCACCCCGGCATAGGCTACTTTCAATACAACCTGTCCGGCCCCCGGCTTAGGAATAGGGCGTTCGGTCAGCTGCAATACATCGGGACCGCCCGGTTGAGTGATCTCAACAGCACGCATCATCTGGGTCATAGGCACCTCCTTTGCCCAATGCCTAGCAGGCATCAGAGGCAAGGCCCAGCACCAAGACGTGTTACTTTCGGGGGTTCAACACTCCAGGCAGATCACCCTGCATCTTGGACGGCGCCCTCACCTGACCCGCCAGCCAGTTCGGAACTGCAAGAAAGGGTTTCAACACCGGGTTGTCACGCACCTGAGCCTTGAGCTTTTCGAACTCCATGACATTTGCGATCCGGCGATCCAGAAACTCCCAGGTGCGCTGATAGTCGGGGCTGTCATCGCCCAGCCAGAACAGCAAGGTCGAGGAATAGACCCCCGACAAGGTTGCCCGTTTGGTGTACCAGTTCACATCGTCCGATGTATCGCCCAGCGCGCCCCAGATCAGGTCACAGGTCTGCCATAAGGCCTTGGCCCCATCGGCCGCATATGCTGGCAGGGAAAACAGCGTCATGCCCCGGCGCACCAGCTCTTTGTCTTCAACAGCCTGCAACCGGAACCTGACCGCGGCGGCAATCTTGTCGCGAAATTTTAGCCCGCTCATGTCCTCGGACCTGAGGCGGTCCAGCATCACCTGATCGCCGCGCGCATGAAAGGCCAGTGCCAGATCAACCGCCCCGCGCGGGCAGATTGCACGTGCCAAACCGTCATCCAGCCCACAATCGGAAACCGAGGCGCGAAAGCTAGTTTCCGACCAGCCGTCGAAAGGAACATGGTTCAGCATCGCGTCCAAAAGCTGCCGTTTTGCATCTTCATATGTGGTGGTCATGACGGTTCTCCGGTTGTCAGGCCCAGTACTAGACAAGTTAGGGCGGCTTTGCTATACGGCCAACTCCTGCAATTTCCTTGCAACTCTATCTAGAAAGGTGGTGACAACCACATGCAGGTTAGTGTTCGCGACAATAACGTCGATCAGGCGCTTCGTGCCCTGAAGAAAAAGCTGCAGCGCGAAGGCGTGTTCCGTGAAATGAAGCTTAAGCAACATTTCGAGAAACCGTCCGAGAAAAAAGCGCGTGAGAAAGCTGAAGCGATTCGCCGTGCCCGTAAACTGGCGCGCAAGAAAGCCCAGCGCGAAGGTCTGCTTTAAGATCTTTGATTTCGTCCAGCTTTGGATGACACTATTTGACGACCCCCGAGGCATGGCCCGGGGGTTTGTCGTTTCAGGGCTCGGATACAATCCGCCGACTCGTGGTTAAGGTTGTGCGGCAAGCTGCCATTTCCGTACAGGCAGTGTTTTGCCCGGCGCTTTGCAGCGCAACGAATCTCGTCTCGGTAGCATTGCGCCGCCAAAACTCGCCTAAATTGCACCGCCCTCTATCACCCCCGACATCCCCGCCTCTAAGTGAGCCCGTCCGCAAGGGCACAAACACAAACGGAGGCAAATATGTCGACTGCAAGTACATACGAACGCGAGATGCTGGCGCTGATAAACCAAGAGCGCACATCCCGCGGTCTCAACCCGCTGCAACTTGAAACGCAGCTGAACGACTCGTCCGAAGATCACAGCACCTGGATGCTGAATACAGACACCTTCAGCCACACCGGTTCAGGCGGTTCCAGCGCAACCCAGCGGATGCAAAACGCGGGGTTCGATCTTGAAGGAAGCTGGCGCACCGGGGAAAACATCGCATGGCAGTCCGAACGCGGCGCGCCGGGTATCAGCGACGATGTCGCCCAGTTGCATCAAAACCTGATGAACAGTCCGGGGCACCGCGCCAATATCCTGAACCCGGATTTCAAGTATGTCGGGATCGGGATCGAAACCGGTGACATGCAGGGCTTCGATGCGGTGATGGTTACGCAAAACTTTGCCGCAACCGACGCGGCTGTCATGCTGGACAACGGCAATACAAACGCCCCGCCCGTTCCTCCGACAACACCGGACGAGGTTGCCGAGCCCGAGGAACCAGAAACCGAAACCCCGGATACTGACGTCACCGAGACCGAAGAGCCCGGGACTGAGACCCCAGAAACCGGGGAACCGATACCCGAGACACCGGACACCGATGTCACAGAGACGGAAGAGCCGGACCCAGAAACGCCCGATACCGACGTCACTGAGACCGAAGACCCGGAACCTGAAACCCCCGGCACTGAGGACCCAACACCCGAGACACCGGACACTGACGTCACCGAGACGGAAGAACCGGAACCTGAAGCGCCGGATACTGACGTCACCGAAACCGAGGACCCGCAACCTGAAACGCCCGATACCGAAGTCGTCGATGATAGTGAGCCGGAAGCCTTCTGCTTCGATGTTCAGGCCTTCCTGGATGAAATCGCCAGCTTCCTTGAAAACCTGCAAGCTCAGTTTGACGAGTTTGACTGGCGCGACGACATGAATGGCGGCACTGATGTGGCAGGCAATAATGACGACGTCGATATCATGCCAGCCATAGATACCACTCCGGAGACCGAGGTTGAGCCTGTCGACACCCAAACAGCCGAAGACGATGGCTGCGATGTCTTCATGATCAATATCTTCACCCATGACTGCATGATGGATGCAGCCTGATCACTTGAAATTGTGCGAGGTCGGCCCTGCCGGCCTCGCATGCGTTGCTCAGTAAATCTTTGGGACGTAAAGCTCGTCTGGCAATACCCGCCGCTCGTATTCAGGATTGTACCGCCGGTCAGGCAAATTGACCTTTTCCTGTGGCACGTCTTCGTAGGGGATTCTTGTCAACAGATGCTCGATACAATTCAGACGTTCGCGTTTCTTGTCATTGCCCTCAACGATATACCACGGTGCTTCTGGTATGTTGGTTCGAAACAACATGTCTTCCTTGGCCTTCGTGTACGCCTCCCAGCGAATGCGGGATTCAAGATCCATCGGTGACAGTTTCCACTGTTTCATCGGATCGTGAATACGCATGAGGAACCGCAGTTGTTGCTCTTCATCCGTGATCGAGAACCAGTATTTCAGCAGAATGATCCCTGACCGCACCAGCATCCGTTCAAATTCGGGAACGTCCTGAAAGAACTGTTCAACCTGATCCTCGGACGCAAAGCCCATCACTCGCTCAACCCCCGCCCTGTTGTACCACGAGCGGTCGAACAAGACGATTTCACCCGCAGCAGGCAGATGCGGCACGTAGCGTTGAAAATACCATTGGCTCTGCTCGCGGCGACTGGGGGCTGGCAGAGCGACCACACGGGCGACACGGGGGTTCAGGCGCTGCGTGATCCGTTTGATCACGCCCCCCTTGCCCGCACTATCACGGCCTTCAAACAGGATACAAACCTTGGCGCCAGTGTGCTGAACCCAATCCTGCACCTTGATCAACTCGGCCTGCAACCGCAGCAGGTTTCGGAAATAGACTTTGCGATCCAGCATTTCGGGGTGCTGGTCCCGATAGATTTTGCGGACTTCCATCGACAGCATAGGCTCGCTGAACTCGATTTCGAAGTCTTCATCCAGCGTGTCTTCCAATTCGGCCTCAAGCCAGTTCTTGGTGCCCCCATCGTTCTCGTAAGCCAAGATCAGCTCCTTCTCAGTCATCGGGTTCGAACCATATCGGGCCTGTGTAACCGCCTGATGTCATCAGATAAATCGAAGCCGATCCGTTGCAGCAGTCTATATCGGAAATCAGGGTCTGGACGGGTATATGGTCTTTTACCCGAATTTGTACGTCTGGCCCAAAGGATACAAGCACAAGAATTGACACGAGGCGCCAATCACGCGCTTTCAGGTTGCTTGCATTGCCTTGTTTTTGTGCGGCATGACTGGGTCCACAATTCAGACGAGAACGCCGTGACGTATTTCTTTTCGACATTGCCGGTCACTTGGCCCTGGCTGATCTTGATCACAGCGCAAGTCGCGGCGATGGGGCGACGAACCGGACTTGCGTATGCCCTGCTGGTTCTGTTCGTCAGTGTCGCCTCGGTTACCGGACTGATGTCACCGACAGCAATCGTGGCGGTGGCGCTTGGTCTGATCGTGGCCTTCTTCCTCCCTCGCCAGACAGGTCTGCTGGCTATTGCGGGGCATACGCTGTTGATCCTGTGGTGCCTGGCATTGGGGGCACATCTGTTGCCAGGATTCAACAATTTGAAACTGCTAGATCAGGTGCAGGCAAGTGCCTCGAGCACAAGTTTCACACTGCACCTGAATCTGGACAAACCCATGGTCTTCTTTGCCGTTCTTTTAGCTTGGCCCGGAATGCTGAACAGCGCAATCCAGACCAGAATAAGACCTTTGCTAGCGGGTTTTCTGATTCTGCCCGGCCTGTTTCTGCTGGGTCTATCGCTGGGCGCCGTGCGCGTGGATCTCTCAGCCCCTTATTGGTGGCTGGTATTTTGCCTGTCCAACCTGTTTCTGACTTGTCTTACGGAAGAGGCGTTCTTTCGCGGCTACTTGCAGTCGGCCATTACCTTGCGCCTTGGGGCAACAGGCGGTCTGGTCGCTGCCAGCCTGCTCTTTGGATTGGCGCATATCGGCGGAGGACCCGCGCTTGTGGTATTCGCATCCCTTCTCGGGCTGGGGTGCGGGTTGGGGTTTTATGCAACCGGTCGGCTTTGGGTGCCTGTTGCGATGCATTTCGGGTTCAATCTGACCCACCTGCTGCTGTTCACTTATCCCGGCCCGTTATGACGATCAGACCGGCAAGGCCGTGGTCTTGAACACGGTACGCAGCGCAAATGAACTTTGCATCTGCGCCACCCCAGGCAAGCGCGACAGGTATTGCCGGTGGATACGCGCGAAATCTTCTGTGTTTTCCGCCACGACCTTCAGAATGTAGTCCGCGGTTCCGGCCATCAGATGACACTCCAGCACATCTGGTATTCGGGCCACCGCCTTTTCGAACACATCCAGAACCTCTTCGGCCTGGCCTTGTAGCGTGATCTCGACAAAGACGGTGGTAGGCACGTTCATTTTCCGCGCATCCAGCAGAGCCACATAGTTGCGGATATAGCCGTCAACCTCCAACCGTTGAACGCGGCGGTGGCACGCAGATGGAGACAGGTTGACCTGTTCAGACAGTTCCGAATTCGACATCCGGCCATTCTTCTGAAGTGCGGCCAGAATCTTTCGATCAGTCGTGTCCAGGCTCATTCCTGCAATTCCTTTGCGAGTTTTTTGAATAGTACGGGAAATTCTTCCAAAGAAAAGTCTACTGACACGTTTTCTTTCACAGAAATTGCGCCACGAAATGCACATAATTTAAGCAGCTTATGAACGGAGAGCCCAATGAAAATCGGTTGCCCCAAGGAAATCAAACCTCAGGAATTCCGCGTCGGGATGACGCCCAATGCCGCTCAGGAAGCGGTCGCTCGCGGACACCAAGTCCTGATCGAGTCCGGCGCGGGCATCGGCGCAGGTTTCGACAATGACGCCTATGTCGCCGCAGGCGCGCAAATTATCGACACCGCGGAAGAGGTGTTTGCCACCGCCGACATGATCGTCAAGGTCAAGGAACCGCAGGCCGTGGAGCGCAAGATGCTGCGTGAAGACCAGCTGCTGTTCACCTATCTGCACCTGGCTCCGGATCCGGATCAGACACATGACCTGCTGGAATCGGGTTGTACCGCAATTGCCTACGAAACCGTAACAGATGCCAACGGCGGTCTGCCGCTGCTGGCACCAATGTCCGAGGTCGCCGGTCGTCTGGCCCCTCAAGTCGGATCCTGGACCCTGCAGAAGGCCAATGGTGGCCGTGGGGTTCTGATGGGTGGCGTTCCCGGCGTCGGCCCGGCCAAAGTTGTTGTGATTGGCGGCGGTGTCGTCGGGACACACGCGGCCAAGATTGCCGCCGGAATGGGAGCTGATGTTACCGTTCTGGATCGGTCGCTGCCGCGCCTTCGCTATCTGGACGATGTCTTTGGCGGAACTTTCAAGAATCAGTATTCGACAGCAGGCGCGACCGCTGAACTGATCCAGGACGCCGATATGGTCATCGGTGCTGTTCTGATCCCCGGCGCAGCCGCACCGAAACTGGTGTCGCGCGCTCAACTGTCGACGATGAAACCCGGCGCAGTACTGGTGGATGTCGCCATCGACCAAGGCGGGTGCTTTGAAACGTCAAAAGCCACCACCCATGCCGATCCGATCTACGATGTCGATGGCATTATGCATTACTGCGTTGCCAACATGCCGGGCGCTGTTGCGCGCACCTCGACCATAGCACTGGGCAATGCCACGATGCCGTTCATGCTGTCGCTGGCCGACAAGGGATGGAAACAGGCATGTCAGGACGATCCGCACCTGCTGGAAGGTCTGAACGTTCATGCTGGTAAACTGACCTACTATGCCGTTGGCAAGGCCCTTGGCATCGACGTCGTTTCGCCAAACGTTGTGGTCAAATCGTAAGCGCCTCCACTCCTGAAGTTGCCTGTTGACGGCAATTCTCAGGGTGGCGCGGTCGGTATCGAACCGACGACTTTCACAAAAAAGGGCACCGCGTTTCTGCGCGGTGCCCTTCTCAATACGCGGAAAGGATGAATGCTCGCCCAAACAATGGGCGCCAGCTGTCATCCCTGTTTCTGAATTTCGACCGAATGCGGATACGGAATCGAAACACCTTTGGCGTCAAACGCCTCTTTAACCGCCTTCGTAAGCTCGAACTTGACGTCCCAGTAATCGGCTGCGGCACACCATAGCCGCGCAGTCAGATCGACCGAACTGTCACCCAGATTCGTGACCCGAACCCAGGGTTCAGGGTCGCTGTGAATGCGCTGGTCGGCCTTGGCCACATCCAGAATGATCTGCATGGCGGTATCTGCGCTGTCCCCATAATCAATTCCAAAAACCAGATCGACACGTCGTGTGTCATGGGCTGAATAATTGGTGATGATCGACCCCCATGCCTGACCGTTTGGAACAATGATCTGCACGTTGTCGGGGGTCACAAGCTCGGTCGTGAACAGGCTCAGGTCCATAACGGTTCCTGCCGTGCCACCGATATCCACATACTGTCCCAGCTTGTAGGGCCGGAAAACCACCAACATTACACCGGCCGCAAGATCACTCAGCGTACCCTGCAGTGCCAACCCGACAGCCAGAGAGGCAGCACCCAGAATGGCGACGATACTGGTGGCTTCTATCCCGAAGATCCCCAGAACGGCGACCAGAACAATTGCCAAAATCGCCCACTTGATCACGCTGGCGGCAAAATTCCCAAGAGTCGGGTCGATCTGCGGTGTTTTGTTGATCCGGCGGCGTACAACACCCGCGATCGTTCGGGCGGCGATCCAGCCCAGAACAAGAACGATCAGTGCCTTCGCTGCATTCAAGGCAATGGGCAAGTATTGATTGGCCATACCAATCGCCTGCTCAGCCAAGTCGGCGGTTTGTTCCATCTCGAATTTCCTCGTGTTTTCTGTTCGTCAATTCCAATAAAACAAGCTCCGCGATTGGTGCGGAGCCCGATGTCATAACAGAACTACTGGTCTATTTCTTCAAAGCGTCCCGGATTTCCATCAGGATGTCCAGTTCGCTGGGACCTGCGGGCGCCTCTTCAGCCGCTTCTTCCTCTGCTTCGGCAGCGTCTTTGACCTTGTTCACCATTTTTACCAGCATGAAGACGACCCAGGCGATGATCAGGAAATTGATAATAGCCATTATGAAAGCACCATAGGCAAAGACGGATGCGCCTGCTTCACGTGCCGCTTCAAGGCTGGCACCTTCGGCCACGTCACCTGCCAGAACGGCGTAGTTGTTCGTAAAGTCGATACCCCCTGTGAACAATCCAATAAGCGGATTGATCAGATCGCCCACCAATGAGGTAACAATTGCAGTAAATGCGGCACCGATAATGATACCGACCGCCATGTCCATGACATTGCCCTTGGCAATGAAAGTCTTGAATTCTTCCAGCATAGCATCCCTCTTGTTTTTTTAGACCACGCCTCTGTTCACGCATGAGCGCATAGGAATTGTGCGTTAAACGCATGAAGAAGGGTATGTTTTTTAGGGGAAAGCCACCCTATTTTTCCCCAAACGGCATTACTCAGGGGGTTTCATGTCTCAACTTGCACCTTTTTTCGTAACCGACAGATGGCCTGCGAAGAATCCCAGCATCCTTCAACTCTACTCCTATCCAACACCAAACGGCGTTAAAGCCTCGATCATGCTTGAGGAAACCGGCCTGCCCTATGAGGCGCATCTGGTGACACTGGCAGATGCTGATGTTAAAAGCTCCGAGTTCCTGTCGCTTAACCCGAACAACAAGATCCCGGCGATAATCGACCCCGACGGCCCGGATGGTGTGCCGCTGGCCCTGTTCGAAAGCGGTGCCATCCTTCTGTATCTGGCCGAAAAAACAGGTAAGTTCCTGGGTCAAAGCGCAGCGGACAAGCACCGGATCACCCAATGGCTGATGTTTCAGATGGGAGGCATCGGGCCAATGTTTGGCCAGCTCGGGTTTTTCTACAAGTTCGCTGGCAGCGAGATAGAAGATCCGCGCCCGCGCGAGCGTTACATCAACGAAGCCAAGCGCCTGCTGAACGTAGTGAACACGCAACTGGAAGGACAGGACTGGATCGCAGGCGAGTATTCCATCGCGGATATCGCGCTTGCTCCGTGGCTGAATGCGCTGGATTTCTATGGCGCGAAGGATGTGGTTGATTGGGACGGCTATTCCAATGTCGTCGCTTATGTTGATCGTTTCTTCCAACGCCCAGCGGTTCAGCGCGGCAAAGCCATACCGGCACGAGACTGATAACAGTTAAAAGAAATGGGGCGCCAAACCGGCGCCCCTTTCATCGATCAGCCGGGCAGAGCACCAGTCAGCACGTAACGCAGAATTTCGACCACCTGAGCAGGTTCTTCCGCAACGGCCAGTGCGGCGGCATCAACTTCTTTCAGCGCGTGCTGATGATCCGGGCCGTGCAGAACGATGATAGACTTGCCCAGTGCTGCAGCATAACCCGCATCAAAGGCGGCGTTCCACTGTTTGTACTTGTCACCAAACCTGACGACGACAACATCCGCATCCGCAATCCCCTTGCGGGTCCGGATCGCATTGACCATCGCACCCTTGTGGTCGTGCCAATACTTGTTCGGCTCGGCCCCCAGAATGGCTACACCACAATCATCACTGGCCGCGTGATCGGTCACAGGGCCGTTGAAGGTCACGTCCAACCCTTGCGCCCCATCGATGATCTGTTCACGCCAGTCGGTGTGGATTTCTCCGGAAAGATATACGTTCAGGCCCATGGCAAACTCCGCTGTTGTTCCCGACCAATTTAAGGGTCCCACACCCAAAGCCCAACGCGGATTCCGGAAAAACCTTACATTTTACGAGCCACTAGGAATCGGCGGGCGTCACGTAAGGGGAAACTGTCGCTCTCGATGATGCTGAACCCGGCGCGTTCAAGGGCCGCATCAAGATCCGCCTCAGGCAGGAATCGCACAAACGGAGCCTTACCAAAGAACTGCATGATCGGCAGCGCGAGACGAACAGCGTAATACTTCAGGCTCGCCCCGCTGGACGGCCGGCAAAAGGTTTTCGAAATAAACAGTCCGCCGGGTCTAAGGACCGAGTGTACTCGGCTCAATGTCAGATCCAGATCTTCGACCAGATGCAAAAGGTTGAATGCCAGCGCCGCATCAAATGAACCCTGAGGCGGTTGATTTGCATCAGCCTCGGCAAAGGTGACGTTTTCGATGCTTTGCGAAGCGGCGTTTCGACGTCCAACGGCCAACATACCGGGGGACACGTCGGTTGCAGTGATAGATCCTACATATCCGGAAAGCTTCAGAGCAGTCATGCCCGTGCCGCACCCAAGTTCCAGAACATCATCGGTTTTCTTCAGGTAAGACGCTGTCCGTTCCAGCGTTTGCTCGTACGAAGCCATGTCTTTGATAGGCGAGCGGGCATATTTCTCGGCCACTCCATCCCAAAATTTCGCGGTCGTGGTCATAGAGGAGTCTCCTTTCGGCGAGAAATTATTCATGCGCAGACCGAATATAAATTGCCGAAATTTGCAGGTTTACTATACATTTTTGTATGAATGATTTTGGCGATTTTGATTGGAACCACATCCGGGCCTTTCTGGCGACGGCTGAAACCGGGTCATTTTCCGCAGCGGCACGGCAGCTACGGCAAACCCAGCCTACGCTTAGTCGCCAGATAGCAGCGCTTGAACAGGACTTGGGCGTGATGCTGTTTGAACGGGTTGGCAGAACTCTTGAGATCACTCAGGCTGGATTGGAGCTGCTGGATCATACTCGCAAAATGGGGGACGCCGCCAACCGCATCGCGCTGACGGCATCCGGACAGGCACAATCCATTGAAGGCCGGGTTCGCATCACTGCCAGTGACGTGATGTCGGCCTATGTCTTGCCCGACCTGCTGCGCGAAATCCGGACGCAAGCCCCGCGCCTGCGGATTGACGTGATTGCCTCAAACGATATTCAGGATCTTATGCGGCGCGAGGCAGATATCGCGATCCGCCATGTCCGTCCTGATCAACCCGACCTAATCGCGAAACAGGTACAGGAGGCGTCGGGGCATTTCTATGCAACCACAGAATATCTCAACCGTGCGGGACGCCCGAAATCAAAGCAGGACCTTTCACGGCATGAGTTCATCAGCTTCGGCGACGACAATCAGATGATCGCCTATCTGAAACCGCTTGGCATTCACCTGACCAACGAGAATTTCCGGCTTGGGTCTCAGAACGGAATAGTGGCTTGGGAATATGCCAAACAAGGCTTTGGCATAGCGCCCATGTCGCAGACCGTCGGTGATGCGGCACCAGGTATGGAGCGTGTGTGCCCCGGGATGGAGGCTATCACATTTCCGATCTGGTTGACCACGCATCGCGAGTTGCACACCAGCCGCCGCATCCGGCTGGTCTATGACTTACTGACCAAGTTCCTGTCCAAATAAAAAACGCGCCCGAAGGCGCGCTTTCCATTGGAGCCTCAGAGCTCTAACCGCGAAGGACCCCACCCGTCGCCTTGGCAACCTTGGCAATGATCTTCTCGGCTACGGCTTCGATGTCCTTTTCTTTCAGCGTCGCCTCAGTCGGTTGCAGGCGCACGGTAATGGCAAGAGACTTCTTGCCTTCGCCAAGGCTGCCGCCGATGAATTCGTCAAAGACACGCACGCCCTCAATCAGTGCCTTGTCGGCACCTGCGGCTGCGTTTACCAACGTCAGCGCTTCGACATCGGCATCGACAACAAAGGCAAAATCACGCTCGACCGCCTGCAAGTCGCGCAGTTCCAGCGCAGCGCGGGTGGCCCCGGATTTGCGGGGCAAAGGCACTTCGTCCGGCCAGATGGTAAACGCCATTGCCGGACCTTTTATGTCCATCGCCTGCAGAATGCGCGGGTGCAACTCTCCGAAGACAGCCAGTACTTTTTTCGGACCCAGACAGATCTTGCCATGACGACCCGGATGCCACCATGGATCGCCGTCGCGCAGAATCTGAACCTTTTCGGGCGCGCCAACGGCGGCCAGAACAGCCTCGACATCTGCCTTGGCGTCGAACACGTCCACTGGGCGCGCAGCACCGTGCACATCCTTGGGGCCGGAACGTCCTACCAGCAGGCCGGTGATCTGGGTTTTCTGATCACCCGGCTCGCCATTGTGAAAGACCGGACCGACCTCGAACAGGGCGACATCCGCGAATCCGCGCGCCTGATTGCGGGCGGCAGCCTGCAACAGGCCGGGCAGCAGATCGGGGCGCATATGGCTCATCTCGGATGAGATCGGGTTTTCCAGCATGGTCGTAGTATCGCCACCACCGAACAAAGCCGCCGAAGCCTGATCAATGAACGTATAACTGACGCATTCGTTATAACCCAGCGCCGCGCAGGTACGGCGCGCCATGGACTGACGGCGCTGCGCCGGGGTCATCACCGGTTTCGGTATCCCCTCGGTCACGCGCGGCAACGGCCGGCCTTGCAGCTTGGTCAAGGAAGCAATCCGCGCGACCTCTTCCACCAGATCAGCCTCGCCCAGGATATCCGGGCGCCAGCTGGGGACATGGGCCATCTCGCCTTCCAGACGAAAGCCCAGACGGGTCAGGGTCTGTCGCTGTTCGCTTTCGGGAATATCCATCCCGACCAGAGACTGCACCCTTTCCGCATTCAGCTTGTAGGCGCGCGCATGGTTCGGCGCTTTGCCAGCCTCAACCACGTTGGAGGCTTCTCCGCCGCAGATATCCAGAATCATCTGGGTCGCGTGTTCCAGCCCCTCGCGGGTGTATTCCGGGTCAACACCGCGCTCGAACCGATAGCGCGCGTCGGAATTGATCTTGAGCGCACGGCCTGTGAGCGCAATTTGCACATGATCCCAGAACGCGCTTTCGAGGAAAACGTTTACCGTTTCCTCGGTACATCCGGTTTCCTCACCGCCCATGATGCCCGCAATCGATTCCGGGCCCTTGTCATCCGAAATCACCATCATTCCGGGTTGCAGCGTGTATTCTTTTTCATCCAGTGCGACCAGCGTCTCGCCGCCTTTGGCGCGGTGCACCCGCAGGTTGCCCTGCACCTTGTCGGCGTCGAACACGTGCAACGGGCGGTTGTGATCGTAGGTCATGTAATTGGTGATATCCACCAGCGCCGAGATCGGACGCAGACCTATGGCCTTCAACTGATCCTGCAGCCATTGCGGGCTGGGGCCATTCTTCACGCCACGGATCAAACGGCCGGTGAAATGCGGCGCTCCGTCCAGCGTGTCCTCGTCGATCGTCACCTTGATCGGGCACTCGAAATCACCCGGAACAGGCGTATAATCACGCTGCTTCAACGTGCCAATTCCACGCGCGGCCAGATCGCGCGCAATCCCTTCAACCCCCAACGCATCCGGGCGGTTCGGAGTGATCGCGATTTCGATCATCGGATCGACTTTGGACGGGTCGTTTTCTGCAAGCCAGTCCACGAATGTATCACCCACTTCGCCCGAAGGCAGTTCGATGATGCCATCATGTTCATCCGACAGCTCCAGCTCACGCTCGGACGCCATCATGCCAAAGCTCTCGATACCGCGGATCTTGCCGACGCTGATCGTCAGGTCCAGACCGGGGATATACATGCCCGGTTTGCAGACCACGACGGTGATCCCTTCACGCGCATTGGGCGCACCGCAAATAATCTGTAGCTCGCCCTCGTCCGTATCGACCTTGCAAACGCGCAGCTTGTCTGCGTCGGGGTGTTTTTCGGCGTGTTTCACATAGCCCAGCGTAAAGCCTGCCAGCCGTTCGGCCGGGTTCACGATCTCTTCGACCTCAAGCCCGAGATCGGTCAGCGCCTCGGCGATTTCATCAACCGAAGCATCAGTGTCGAGGTGGTCTTTCAGCCAGGACAGAGTGAATTTCATTGCACGGGGCCTTTTTTGGCAAACATCCAGTCGGCACAGGCAATGGCAAAGAATGCGCCGGGGTGCAAGCTCTGCGCGTCACGGATACGTGGGGGTGCGGCCCAAAAGCTCATCCAGCTGCCATCCGATCCAGCCATGGGGGATGAAATGCCCGCCGGGATGCGTGTCCAGCACCACCTGCCCCTGCGTGCAATCGGTCCATTCCACTCGGCTAAGGGTCAGGAACGGTTCCACACTCCAATCACCCCGCGGGGTGGCTGCATCGCAGCCGTATTTCTCACGCCACAGCGCCACCGGATACGTTGTATCGCCACCCGGACCAAACGGGAAATCCATCACAGTGTCATCTGTCCCATGGACATGCCGCACTTCTCGCGGGGCTTGCGGGCAGTTTTCGGTCTGGCGGAGTGTTCCGGCCACACCCAGCAGTGCTGCAATATCATCGCCGGTTTCACAGACAAAGCGCCACGCCATCGCGCTGCCATAGGAATAGCCTGATACATAGATGCGGGTCGCGTCGATCGGATAGCGCCGGGAGACATCCTCAAGCACCCGGTCGGCAAAAGGCACATCATCCGAGCTTGCGGACCAGAAATCCCAGCTTTTGCCCAAACCGTTCGGGGCCACCAGCAGCACACCCCGACGTTTCGTGGCCCCGGCAATCCGTTCGTGGTTCACCACCACGGTTCCTTGCCGCGCCCAACCATGGAAATGCAGCAGCACCGGCAGAGGTGTTTCACCATCCCAGCCATCAGGTTCAAGAACGTGATACGAGCGGTCACCGAGATCACAGGCAATAACGCCGTGGCATTCGGTTTTCCAGGGACCCATGGCAAAGGCGGGCGCGGTCATCAGCAGAAGAAGGCAGAGCAATCGACGGATCATGCGCCCGACCCTAACGGGGCATTCCGCCCTGTCACTTAACATATCGGTGTGGTCCGAACGCAGGCCGGGCTTCAGCCCGGCACCCACCAACCGCACATGGCGGGCTGAAGCCCGCCCTAACTCAGGTCAAAGCATCAAGCCGCGCTATGGCCAGACCGCATGATGGCGATAGCGCGGCCTATGGGCCTTTGCTCCGAGCGAGCTTCATAGTGATAGAGGCCGTTAACCCCACCCCATCACTTTCGAGAGCGCAGTTATCGCCAAAGATGAGCCTATGCCTTTAACTATTTCGTAGGCTTCTTTTGGCGCAGCCTCTCGTAGCTTCTTCCAAGTCTCAGGTTTTTCAATTGCTTCCACGGCATCATGCCCAAGCGGCGTAAGTCGATATCCGTGCTGGCCTTTCTTGACGACCAGACCTTCATCCATCAAAAGATCAAGATGGTGGTCGAGTTTGAGTTCATCGTCGCTAGGATTCAATACCAACTCGTGCAGGATAATCCCCGTTCGGCTGGATTGCATTTCCAGCAGCATTTCTCTGGCGTAGTCGCGGTCTCGCTTCACCGAGACAAACCACCATGCAGGTTCGGCATATCCAGCGCTGCAAACCCGTAATGCCGAAGCCAGCGTAGGTCAGAATCAAAGAACGCCCGCAGGTCCGGAATACCGTATTTCAGCATCGCCAGACGGTCGATCCCGATGCCAAACGCAAAGCCCTGATAAACCTCGGGATCAATTCCACCGGCAGCGATCACCTTGGGGTGGACCATGCCGGATCCCAGAATCTCCATCCAGTCGTCGCCCTCGCCGATCTTCAGCTGGCCGTTATCCCACGAACAGCGGATATCAACCTCGGCTGATGGCTCGGTGAAGGGGAAGTGCGAGGCGCGGAAGCGCAGTTCGACATCGTCGACCTCGAAGAATGCTTTCACGAACTCTTCCAGAACCCATTTCAGGTTCGCCATCGAGATATCCTTGTCGATGGCCAGCCCCTCGACCTGATGGAACATCGGCGTGTGGGTCTGGTCGTAATCGGCGCGGTAGACGCCACCCGGACAGATCACGCGGATCGGCGCGCCCTGTTTCTCCATCGACCGGATCTGTACCGGAGACGTATGTGTGCGCAGCACGTGCGGCGGGCGATTGTCGCCTTCGGCGCGGTGCATATAGAACGTGTCCATCTCGGCCCGCGCGGGGTGGTGACCGGGGATGTTCAGCGCGTCGAAATTGTACCAGTCGTCTTCAACACGCGGCCCTTCGGCCACCGAGAAGCCCAGTTCAGCAAAGATCGCAGTTAGTTCCTCGGTCGCCTGGCTGATCGGGTGGATTGATCCCTGACGGCGCGGGCGGGTCGGCAGGGTGACGTCCAGCCATTCGGTTCGCAGGCGCTCATCCAGTGCGGCATCGGCTAGCGCGGCTTTCTTGGCGGACAGCGCCGAGTTGATCTCGTCCTTCAGGGCATTCAGCGCCGGGCCTGCGACCTGACGTTCCTCGGGCGTCATCTTGCCCAGCTCACGCATCTTCAGCGCGACCTCGCCTTTTTTGCCAACAGCCGCGACGCGGATCGCCTCAAGCGCGTTTTCGTCGCCTGCTTCGGCGATTTGGCCCAGATATTTTGCCTTAAGATCGTCCATGACGGCCCTCTGAATTTGGTCGAGAACCTGCTATCGGCCCCGCCCCGCGATTGCAAGCGGGACGGTGCGCATCAATAGCTGTATTCGGGATAAATCCGGGTCAGATCGCCATTCCAGTCGCCATTGTAGTGTTCCAGCAACTCATCTGCCGGCACCTTGCCGGTGTCGATGCTTTCCTTCAACGCGTTCAGGAAATGCGTCTCATCCGGGACCAGCCCACCAGCACCAGGGCGCGCGCGGGCTTTCAAGCCCGCCTCAGAGATCGCCACAACTTCACGCGCCAGATCATGCATGTTGACATTGCCAACCTGCGCCTGAAGCCCGTCTTTGGCCGCCGCAACACGCAGCCCCTCGCGCGTTTCGGCATCCCAACCTTTGACCAGATCCCACGCTGCATCCAGCGCGGTTTGGTCATAAGTCAGCCCAACCCAGAAGGCCGGCAAGGCGCAAAGCCGTCGCCAAGGGCCACCATCCGCGCCACGCATCTCCATGAACTTCTTGATCCGCGCTTCGGGGAAGGCCGTCGTCAGGTGATCGGCCCAATCCGACAGGGTCGGCGTTTCTCCCGGCAATGCAGGCAATTCACCCTTGAGGAAATCGCGGAACGACATGCCCAGCGCGTTGATGTACTGCCCGTCGCGGTAGACAAAATACATCGGAACATCGAGCGCGTATTGGACATAGCGTTCGAATCCAAAGCCATCCTCGAACACGAAGGGCAACATGCCCGTGCGCGCATCGTCCAGATGTCGCCAGATATGGCTGCGCCAGCTTTTCTGGCCGTTCATTTTACCTTCGAAGAACGGAGAATTGGCAAACAGCGCCGTCGCTACCGGCTGCAATGCCAGCGCCACGCGCAGTTTCTGTACCATGTCGGCTTCGGACCCGAAGTCGATATTAACCTGAACGGTACACGTCCGCCGCATCATGGCGCGGCCCATGGTGCCGACTTTTTCCATATAATCGTTCATCAGCCGATACCGCCCCTTGGGCATCAGCGGCATCTGGTCATGCGTCCAGATCGGCGCCGCGCCCAGACCGATGAATCCCACACCGATCTCATCGGCGATATCCTTCACCTCGCGCAGGTGAGTATTCACCTCATCGCAGGTTTCATGGATCGTTTCCAGCGGAGCACCCGATAGCTCCAGCGCGCCACCCGGTTCAAGGCTGACATTTGCGCCGTCCTTTTCCAGACCGATCAGATGACCGGATTCACGGACCTCTCCCCAGCCGTGGCGATCCCGCAACCCCTCCAACACGGCGACAATGGATCGCTTTCCTTCAAAAGGCAGAGGTTTCAGCGTGTCCTTGCAATAGCCGAATTTCTCATGCTCGGTGCCGATGCGCCAATCTTGCTTGGGTTTGCAACCCGATTCCAGATATTCGGCCAGTTGTTCATGGCGTTCGATCGGACCGCCGCCGGACTGAGGGATGGACATGAACCGTGCTCCGATCCTGCTGTGTCTGTTTTGAAGGTCAAGTGGTGGTCGGAAATGGCGCCAGTGTCAATGCAACGGCAAATGCGCCGGGCGCGACGGTGTACGTTCCCAGATAACGACCGGATGCTGCGATTTGCCGTTGAGTTCCGACAGCATTTGCTCGGTTTTGAGGCCAGGCAGGTTTGAGAACACGTCGAACAACGCCTCGGCTCCTTCTGCATTCACAGGAATGTGAAGCGTTGGCTGGCCCGGCTGATCCAGAACCCAATGTGCGGGGTCGGAGGTCGGGTCAAGGGCCAAACGCTCAATTTCGCGGGACGCGACGATGCCGCCATCCAAGGGGCCAAGATAAGTGATCTGACCTTCATCAATCGTCACGACACCTTGCCCGCCCACACCTGTTCTGAAGCGCGCGCGCTGTATGCCGATCACGGCCAAAGCCGCTGACACGACAATCAGAAACCAGCCTATCCAGGCCAACAGTCCGCCCGGCCCGCTGATCCAGCTCAGACCAAGGATCAGGACAAAAGCCGCGACCAGAACCTCGCGCCAACGCCAAAGCGCCAGTTTTGCCTCGGGTCGGATGAAACTCATGAGAGCACCCTTTGCGGTTCCTGAAGCAAAGCGACCTTGTACCAACCCACCTGTTGGAACCCAATCGCCTCATAGGCACGGGCGGCAGGTGCGTTGTTCGCAAACAGGATCGCTGCCGCCGCGCCCTCGGATTTTGCTTTCTGCATCAATGCGGTCGTGACCCGTCGACCCAAGCCACGATTTCTGTTTTTACGTGGAACAAAAACACCACCGACCTGAATTTGGTCGTGAACCCTGGCATTTACAGACGCCATGGCAACCGGCGCGTCGCCTTCCATCAGGACAATCGCCCTGCCTGCGGTCAATTCCGCCTCGACGCGCTCTGCCGCCAGCTCACGCGCCTCTTCGCCTGCGGCCTGTCCGGTATCCTCGATGTAATCCGCGAACCAAGTGTGCAGTCTTGACCGATCCTCGGCGCGCAAATCGCGATATGGAACAGGTGCCTCAGTCAGACCTCGCAGGTCACGTCGATAAAGCGGTTCATCGTGATTCAACCGGTACTTCGCCTGCCCCAATCCCAAAGCGCCCAACGTCAGCTCGACCTGAGGTGCATCCCCCGTCATACCCAAAACGGTTTCGCCTTCGATCATCCGCGCGAAACACTCGGCAGCTTGGGTTTCGGCGTTGGGCAATTGAACCATCAGATAGCCCTTCTTGCTGAGCCCAAAGACACCCTGAACCTGATCCTCACCCCAGATGAAGTAGCGGCTGGAATATTCATTCGCATTCAACCCCACCCCGTGGGCCGCCAAATTGCTGCGCAAAAACATTGAACTGTCAGGGTAGCGGGACAGAAACCTCTCTAGCGCCGGGGCATCCGATTGAACCGCCTCTCGAATCAGGACCAATCCCCCAATGCCTGCTGCCACATGGTCAACGCGGCCACCGCCGCTGTATCCGCCCGCAGAATACGCGGGCCAAGACTGACCACATGCGCATAGGGCAAAGCCGATAGCCGTGCGCGCTCAGCGTTGGAAAACCCGCCTTCCGGGCCGATGAGAATCGCCCAGGGGCGCCCTTTTTCATTCGCTGCCAGCCGCAAGGCCGAGCCGACCTCGGCTTCGTTGCAGAACATCAACTGCCGACCTTCAGGCCAGGTCTTCAGCACGCGGTCCAGCCGCTGAAGGTCTGCCACTTCGGGCACGTAGGTTCCTCCGCATTGTTCAGCGGCTTCGACTGCATGAGCCTGAAGCCGGTCTTGCCGGATACGGTCAGCGTTGGTGAATTCGGTCTGAACTGGCAGGATGCGAGCTGCGCCCATTTCAGCGGCTTTTTCTACAATGAAGTCGGTGCGCGCCTTTTTGATCGGCGCAAACAGGAACCACAGATCGGGGGGCAGCTGCAAAGGTTTGGTCTGCCTGACACAGGTCAGAGCCCCGCCGCGTTTTCCGGACTCGGCCACCTCGGCCAGCCACTCTCCATCTTTGCCGTTAAACAGCGCCACTGCTCCGCCAACCGGCAGTCGCATGACGCCAAACAGATAGTGCGCCTGATCGCGCGTCAAAGGAACCGATTGCCCCTGACCCAAGGGCTGCTCTACATACAGTCTGATTTTCGCACTCATGAGACCTACATATGCAAGGCAATGCCCCAACACCAGATGGTCAAGTCGCCGATGCCGTCACCGGCAACTGGGTCGACACATATGCCCCAGCCTTTGCCCGACCGTATCTGCGCCTCAGCCGCGCGGACCGGCCCATCGGCACATGGCTGTTGCTGCTTCCATGTTGGTGGGGGCTGGCGCTGGCCATCCTGCATGACGGTCAACCGCGTTGGGAAGATCTGTGGATTGCCCTAGGCTGCGCATTCGGAGCTTTTTTGATGCGAGGTGCCGGTTGCACGTGGAATGACATTACAGACCGGGAATTCGACGCACAGGTTGAACGCACACGCTCGCGCCCGATACCGTCGGGGCAAGTCAGTGTCCGGCAAGCTGCGGCCTGGATGATACTGCAAAGCCTTCTGGCGCTCGGCATTCTTCTCAGCTTCAATCAGGCGGCGATTGCCATGGGTGTGTTATCTTTACTGCCGGTGACCGTTTATCCGTTTGCCAAGCGGTTTACCTGGTGGCCTCAGGTTTTTCTGGGGCTGGCCTTCAACTGGGGCGCATTACTGGCTTGGACGGCGCATAGCGGGTCGCTCGGCTGGCCTGCTGTCACGCTGTACCTGTCCGGCATCGCCTGGACTCTGTTCTATGACACGATCTATGCACATCAGGATACCGAGGATGATGAACTGGTCGGCATCAAATCCACCGCGCGCCTGTTCGGCACCGACACGGCGAAATGGCTGAAGTATTTTCTGGTCGCAACAGTATCGCTGATGGGGCTGGCCATTATTGATGCCGGGGTGCCTGACGCGTCAATTCTGGCGTTGGGGGTCGCGCTTTGCGGCCCCTGGGCCATGGGCTGGCACATGATGTGGCAATTGCGCGGGCTTGATACCGAAGACAACGCCAAGCTGCTGCTGCTGTTTCGGGCCAACCGCGATACCGGCTTTATTCCGCTGATCTTCCTTTGCGTCGCCTTGTTGCTCTGATTGCACCTGCTGAACGGGGCCTGTAAAGATCGGCGCAAACGCCTGAGGAGTGCCAAACCCAAACATGCGTCTGCCGTATTTTATCGCTGTTTCCCTGATCTTTCTTGTATCAGCCGGCCTGTCACTTCTGGCGGCCAGCTATGCTGTTACCGAGATCGAAGAATCATCGGAACTCGCTGTACGGCGCTCACTGGACCTGAAAGGACACGATTGGGCCGAGGTCGAAGCCGATGGTTTGCGGGTGGTCCTGACCGGTACAGCGCCAGATGAAGCGACCCGCTTTAACGCTCTGACCGCCGCGGGAACCGAAGTTGATACATCCCGCGTAATCGACGAAATGGAGGTTATCGCAACTTCCGCCCTCGCAGCACCGCGCTTTTCGGTAGAAATCCTGCGAAATGACAGTGAAATTTCGGTGATAGGTCTGATCCCGGCCAGTGAGAACAGGGACAAGCTGATCCAACGGCTTGGCAATCTGGACAGATCTGTTGCCATTTCGGACCTGATGGAAACAGCAGATTACCCGAAGCCCAAAGGGTGGGATGCCGCAATATCTTACGCGTTGGAGGCCCTGACCCACCTGCCCCGCGCCAAAATTTCCGCCAACCCGGATCTGGTCAGGATCACGGCAATTGCCAACAGTCAGCAAGAAAAACAAAAACTGGAACGCGACCTGACGCGTACGGCACCGCCCAGCCTGCGGGTTGGGCTGGCAATTTCAGCACCTCGCCCGGTCGTCACTCCATTTACTTTGCGTTACCTGATCGACGAAGAAGGCGGGCATTTTGACGCCTGCTCGGCGCAGGATGAGAAGGCACGTGACCGAATCGTGGCCGCCGCGAAAAACGCCGGGTTAACGGGGCCTTATTCCTGCACCATCGCCTTGGGCGAACCATCGCCACGCTGGCCAGAAGCAGCCGAGAAAAGCATTCAGGCGCTGTTCCGGATAGGCCAGGGTTCGGTCACCATGTCAGACGCGGACATTACCCTGATCGCAGCGGAGGGAACCGATCCTGCGGTGTTCGACCGGGTTGTGGGCGAGCTTGAAACCGAGCTGCCTGCGGTCTTCGCCTTGCACACCGTTTTACCTGAGCCTGAGACAACGAACCCAAATGGCCCGGTCGAGTTCTCGGCCACCCGCAGCCCTGAAGGGCTGGTGCAATTGCGCGGACGGCTGGGTGATGAAACTCTGCGCGACATGGTCGACAGCTACGCGCGCGCGGCCTTTGGATCTGATCAGGTATATACTGCCACCCGCATCGTTTCGGATCTCCCGACGGACTGGCCTGTACGTGTTCTGGCCGGTCTGGAGGCTTTGGGTCAGCTCCACAACGGCGTATTGACCGTGACACCCGATACGGTCGAACTGATCGGCCTCAGCCACGAAGAAGACGCCAAGGCCCGCATCGCAGGTCAATTGTCCGACAAGTTGGGCGAGGGGCAGGAATACACCCTGACCATCACCTATCAGCCCGCACCGGAACCCGAGGACGCCCTGCCCGACCCGGAAGTCTGCGAGGCCCAAATTGCTGAAATTCAGGCCACCAGCAAAATCGCCTTTGAGCCCGGATCGGCCACGATTGCATCAGACTCGCGCGATGTGGTGAACCAGATTGCGGATATCCTGCGCGACTGCGGTCCGATCCGTATGGAGATTCAGGGCCACACAGACAGTCAGGGCCGTGAAGAGATGAACCAACAACTCAGCCAGGCGCGGGCGCAATCCATTCTGAACGAGCTGCGCGGGCGGCGCATTCCTACCAGCAGCTACACCGCCGTGGGGTATGGGGAAACGCAACCCATCGCTGACAACGACACCGAAGAGGGTCGGGAAGAAAACCGCCGGATCGAGTTCCGTCTGATCCGCCCTGAGCCTGCTGAGGGTAGAGAAACAGGTCTTGAAACGCTTGAGGCCGAGGCTGCGACTTCCGCAGAGGACCAAACCGACACGACCGCACCAGATGCGGATGCAGGGGACCAGTAAGTTGAACAGAACAGAATTCGTCATTGTCACAGCCATTATCCTGTTCGCCGCCTTCTGCATGGGCTGGTTTGCCAACTGGTTGGCGCACCGCCTGTCCCGAGTAAGTCAAAGCGACGTTGCCGATCTGGATCGGATGAGTCAGGAGTTGCACGAGGCGGAGGAAACCCGCGATCAGGCCATCACCTATTTGCAGCAACGTGAGGCCGAATTGACAAACCAGCTAACCCAGACAGAGGCCGAGCTGGCAGCTGCTATGGATGGCCTGCGGGCCGCGCGTCAGGAGGCCGAAGAACTGCGCGGACGGATCAACAACGCGGATTAAGCATACGACCTTGCGCCACCGCCCAAGTTTGCAAGAATAAACGGTCGCTAAATCACTACCACCGGGTCAGCGCGTCTTCGTCTTCGTCTTTGGCTGCGACCCATTCCGCACCAGAGTGGGTGATTTCCTTCTTCCAGAAGGGTGCGCGAGACTTCAGATAATCCATCAGATATTCCGCTGCCTCAAACGCATCTTTACGATGCGGCGCAGCGGTCGCCACCATCATGATCCTGTCTCCCGGGGCCAGTCGGCCATGACGGTGGATCACCAGGACGTCACCCAATGACCACCGCTCCTTGGCTTCCTGGGCGATCTTGGTCAGCGCCCGTTCCGTCATACCCGGATAGTGTTCAATCTCCATCACATCCAGATCACCGCTTGCCAGGTCGCGCACAACGCCAGTGAAGGTGACAATGGCTCCGTTGGCATCATCCCCGGCGGCAAAAGCATTGGCCTCGGCGCCCAGATCGAATGCTTCCTGCTGAACAGCGATCCGCATCGCTCAACCGCCCGTCATTGGTGGAAAAAACGCCACTTCCCGAACGCCCGACAGCGAGGCGTCAAAATCCGACAACTCCTGATCCAGTGCAACGCGCAGGGCGGACAAATCGGCAAATGCCGCGGCATAGCGTTCTTCCCGCGCGCTCAACTCGGCCACCAGATCATTGACAGTGACTGCCTGCGTCTCGACTTTTTCCTTTGGCAAACCGATACGTTCGCGTACCCATGCAAAATACAGCACATCCATCCCTCAGATCTCCTTCAGATGTGGCATGGCTTTACGTAGGTAATCATAGCCGGTGATCAATGTCAGCGTCGCCGCAATCCACAGCAACCACAGCCCGATCTGGCCTGCCCAGAACATACCATGGATGTTCCAGCGCAGGTGATTCACATCTTCAACCTGGCCCGCGATAATCTGTTCTACCAGCGCGGCGTCCATGCCGAAACTCGCCATCACGGCATAGTGTTCAAAGATGCCCTGCGAGAACAGCACGGCGATGGCGATCATCTGCGCTGTAGTTTTCCACTTGGCCAGCTTTGTAACCTTCAGCGTCCCCGCCACATCGCCCAGATATTCGCGCAGGCCCGAGACAAAAACCTCGCGGAACAGGATCACGGTGGCGGGTAGCACCAGCCATGGCGTCCAGTGTTCGGTCGAATAGCCAACCAGAATCATCAGCGCGATCACCACCATTGCCTTGTCGGCAATCGGATCCAGCATCGCGCCCATCTTGGTTTCCTGTTTCCACGCACGGGCCAGATAGCCATCAAACCAATCGGTGATCGCCGCCGAAAGAAACAGGATCAAAGCGAACCAGTCCGCATAGGGCCGGGTGAAGTACAAAAACATTACGGCCAGACCGGGCGCAGCCAGCAGGCGTAGAACCGTCAGGATATTGGGCAAATTCCACTTCATGGCTTGGACCCTATATCGCCGGTTCAAGACAGAAAAGACAAACCGGTAAAAAACTACATCACTCACAACAGCTTGGTCAAAGCGCCGCAGGTCCGACGCTTTGCGCCTCGTGCACTTGGCGTTTCACGTCTTTGCAGTCAGATTGCCCGTCGACTGCAAAGTGGAACGTTCAGGATGACAGCGCATATTCAAACCGACGCCCGATCGAACATGGTCGGCAGCCTGTGGATGGTGGCCGCAATGGCGGGCTTTGCGTTGGAGGATGCGTTGCTGAAAGCAGCATCGACCGCGCTTCCGATCTGGCAGGTTCTGGTTCTGTTCGGGACTGGCGGGTCCGTAATCTTTGCGGCACTGGCGTCGGCTCGCGGAAAACGTCTGATACACCCAGACGTTCTATCCCGCCCGATGAAAGTTCGGGTGCTGTTCGAAGTCTTTGGTCGGCTGTTCTATGTGCTCGCCATCGCGTTGACGCCCTTGTCCTCGGCCACCGTGATCTTGCAAGCAACGCCTTTGGTTGTGGTCGCAGGCGCGGCGTTATTCTTTGGTGAAGCGGTTGGTTGGCGGCGATGGAGCGCGATTTTTGTCGGTATGATCGGCGTCGTCGTTATTCTGCAACCGACCGGGGACAGTTTTTCACTGCTGTCGATACTGGCCGTGTTGGGTATGTTAGGGTTCGCAGGGCGTGATCTGGCCAGCCGTGCGGCCCCTGCCACGCTTGGAACCGAAGTTCTGGGGTTTTATGGTTTCCTCAGCATTATCGTTGCGGGCCTTGCCTATCGGGTGTGGGAAGGCGCACCCATGACACCGGTTAGCACGCACACCAGCCTGCATCTGACGGGCGCGGTTCTGATGGGCGTCATGGCCTATGCCGCGCTCATGAACGCAATGCGCACGGGTGAAGTGTCTGCCGTGACCCCGTTCCGCTATACGCGACTGCTGTTCGGTATCGGGTTGGGTATCGCCCTGTTCGGCGAAAGCCTGGACCGTACTATGTGGGTCGGCAGCGCGCTTATTGTGGCTTCGGGCCTCTATATCCTGTGGCGGGGGCGACAGGTCTAACCCTTGTCGTGGAAGAAATCATAGACTTTCTGAGCCAATCCGGCCGAGATTCCCTCGACCGCTTTCAGGTCTGCCAGATTGGCCCGGCTTACCGCTTTGGCGCTGCCGAAGTGAGTCAGCAAGGCGCGCTTGCGTGCAGCCCCGACGCCCGGAATTTCATCCAGCGGCGTGGCACCAACAGCCTTGGCGCGTTTCGCACGGTGGGTGCCAATGGCAAAACGGTGCGCCTCGTCCCTTAGCCGTTGAATAAAGTACAAGACCGGATCGTTGCGTTTTAGGGCAAAGGGGCGCTGGCCGATCCGGTGAAACTCTTCCTTGCCGTGGTCACGGTCGACCCCTTTGGCAACACCGACCATCGGAATGTCTTCGACCCCGTGGGCCTGCATGATCTCGTGCACGGCGCTGACTTGTCCGGCACCGCCATCGATCAGCAGCAGGTCGGGCCAAAGCCCTTTATCCCGATCCGGGTCTTCTTTTTGCAGGCGGGTGAAGCGACGGTTCAGAACCTCTTTCATCATGCCGAAATCATCACCCGGCGTCAGGTCGTCGCCACGAATGTTGAACTTGCGATAGGCGTTTTTCATGAACCCGTCGGGCCCTGCCACGATCATACCACCCACCGCGTTAGTGCCTTGGATATGAGAGTTATCGTAGACCTCAATCCGTCCCGGTGGACTATCCAGATCAAACGCCTCTGCCACCCCGCGCAGCAACTTGGCCTGCGTGGCGCTTTCCGACATGCGCCTGGCCAGAGACTCTCGCGCATTGCGCAAGGCACCTGCAACCAGTTCCTGTTTCTCACCACGCAGCGGGACAAGGATTTCGACTTTGCGCCCGGCTTTCTCGGACAAAGCCTCCTGCATCAGATCGGCGTTTTCGATCCCGTCCGACAAGATCAACTGCCGTGGTGGTTCCTTGTTGTTGTAGAACTGGCCAAGGAAAGCCTCCATCACTTCGGCATGTGATACATCCGGGCCAACACGCGGATAAAAGTCCTTGTTGCCCCAGTTCTGGTTGGCCCGGATGAAGAATACCTGAACACAGGCTTGCCCGCTGTCCATATAAAGGCCGATCACATCCGCCTCGGTCACGCCACGAGGGTTGATGCCTTGCGCGGTCTGTACCTGCGTCAGCGCCCGGATGCGGTCGCGCAGACCGGCGGCGCGTTCGAACTCCATAGCCTCGGACGCGGCCATCATCTGTTCAGCCAGTTCCTCCTGCACCTTGGTCGAGCGCCCCGACAGGAAACGTTCTGCATCCTTGACGCTTTCACTGTAATCCTGCTCCGAAATCAAACCGACACACGGCCCGGAACACCGTTTGATCTGATAAAGCAGACAGGGCCGCGTGCGGCTGTCGAACATGGAATCCGAACAGTTGCGCAGCAGGAATGCCTTTTGCAGCTGGTTCAATGTGCGGTTTACAGCACCCGCGCTGGCAAATGGTCCGAAATAGGCGCCTTTTTCCTTCTTCGCCCCACGGTGTTTTTTGATCTGCGGAAAGTCATGATCCTTGGCGACCAGGATGTTCGGAAAGCTTTTGTCGTCCCGCAGCAGCACATTGTATTTCGGTTTAAGCTGCTTGATCAGGTTCTGCTCCAGCAGCAGCGCCTCAGTTTCCGTTCTTGTGGTCAGAAACATCATCGAAGCGGTCGAGGAAATCATCTTCTCGATCCGGCCCGAGTGACCCGGCCTTGTATAGTTCGACACCCGCGCCTTCAGGTTTCGCGCCTTGCCCACGTATAAAACCCGACTGTCAGCATCCAGCATCCGGTACACCCCGGGCGAGCTGTCCAGCGTCTTTGCATAGCGCTGAATGCAGGCATAACCGGTCAGGGACGATTCACTGTGGGTAGTCATGGGATTCCGATATGATTCTCTTTTACTGGCTGCAATCTTGCGGGCTTCAGATCAAGAGAAAACAAATCCACGATTCCTGTGGATAAGTGTGAAGATAAGTTTTCACAGCCTTAGAATTTCCCTTGTTTCATTACCACTTCATTAACATGCACAAAAAATAGGCACATTATCAAGATGCTGATTTTTAACGATATTTTTTCACACATTTAGCAAGTGTATGAAAAAAAAGACATTTTTGTAACACGCAGGTAACACAAACGTGCGCGGTGCAAAACTTGCAGCGATATTGCTTATTCAACTCCCAGAACATCCGGTGTTTTCCACCCCAGGTGCTGACCGCCATCCACGCATATCATTTGCCCCGTTACTGCGTGTGCATCCAGAAAATATCCCAAGGCGGCGGTGATATCCGACGGATTTGACCCGCGTTCCAGAACAGTATTCGTTCGTTGCGCCTGGAAATGCTCAGCGCTTTGACGATGCCCCTGCACCGTCGGTCCGGGGCCAATGGCATTGACCCGGATTGCCGGGGACAGCGCCTGTGCCGAGGTACGGGTCAGCGTCCATAGCCCCATTTTGGCGATGGTGTAAGACATGAACTCGGGTGTCAGCTTGCGTACACGCATGTCCACCATGTTGATGATCAGACCGGTCGCAAGGGGTTCGCCATTTTCGTCCGTGTCCGGGGCCAGCCCCTGCCCGGCCATGGCTTGGGTCAAAACGAACGGTGCCCGCAGGTTGCTGTCGAGATGGCGGTCCCAGCTTTGGCGCGTCGCAGTGTGAACGCTGTCATATTCAAAGATCGAGGCGTTGTTCACCAGACAGGTGATCGGCCCGCCCAGAGCCTCGGCTGCTTTGGGCAGCAGATCCTGCACCTCTGCCTCATCCAGCAGATCAGCCTGCAATGCCACTGACCGTCGGCCCATAGCCTGTACCTCCGCCACAGTCTCGTGCGCGGGGCGTTCTGAGGACGCATAATGAACGGCGACATCATATCCACGACCTGCCAGATAAAGCGCCATGGCCCGACCCAGACGAATACCGGCACCGGTCACTAAAGCTCGGGTCATGCTTCACCTCGTTTTGTCAGATCACACCAGCAATACAGTGACATAAAGCGCATAAAGGAAGGTCAGCACCAGCCCCCAACCGCGAGAGATATCCTGCTTGAAAACAACAAAAGGAACCAGAAGCAGCGATGCGCCCAGCATGACCCAAAGGTCAAAATGCAGGAAACCGGGATCAACCGGGATACGCCCGAACCAGGTTGCGATCCCGATAATGGCCAGAAGATTGAACATGTTCGAGCCAATCACGTTGCCAAGGGCCACATCGGCCTGTCGGCGCAAAGCGGCCATCACGGTTGTCGCCAGTTCAGGTAAAGACGTTCCAACCGCAATCAGAGTCAGACCGATAACCGTTTCACTGACACCATATGTCCGGGCGATGACCGTCGCATTTTCCACCAGCAGGTGCGCCCCCATAGGAAGGCCCACAAGGCCGAGGATCAGGTAAACCGATACCTTCCAGTAAGGCATGTCAGGATCGGCTTCTTCCAGACCTTCAAGGTCGTCGTCATCGGCACAGGCTTCGCCACAGGCCTTGCGGTGCGCCTTTGCTTCACGAAACGCATTCATCAGAACCAGGCCCAAAGCCGCCAGCAGGATCAGGCCGCTGACGACGGTGAATGTTCCACAAAACGCCAACCCTATGAACAGGGCCGTCGCCATCAGCATGAAGGCATAGTTCCTACGGCTGTCGCATTCGCTGGTATGGATCGTTGCCAGCATCGCAGGAAGACCAAGAACCAACAGGATGTTGGCAGTGTTTGATCCGACAACATTGCCTAGCGCAATACCCGGCGCGTGTTCCTTGACGGCGCTGATAGCAATCAGCAACTCGGGCGCGGACGTGCCGAAGGCCACAATCGTAAGGCTGACGATCAGAGCCGGAACACCTAAACGCAGGCTCAGGTTCACTGCGCCACGCACCAAGGCATCGCCTGCCAGCAACAGGATCAACAAGCCAAGACCAGACAGCAGCCACGTGGTGATCAAGCCCGGCCTCCTTTTTCACAGGCACAAGGGCCTTTTCCGATGCGATAGCGACCGCATCGCGGACATTTCGCCGAACTTAGCTTCTTTTGCCCAGGAAACCGCAGCTTGCCGAACATTGCCAATACGCCCATTGCGATCAGAAAAAGAGTGACAGCCTTTAAGATCACGTCACAAACCGAAACGCGCGTAGGCTGCCCGCTCCTCTAACCCTGCGATAGCATCCTGCGCCAGGCTGGCCCCAAACCGGGTCCAGATCGGTTTTTTCACGCCATAGCGGCGAAATTTGACCTTGTCACCGAAACGGTCCTGCACCTTTGGCTTCAGATGGGCGATGCCGTCGATAAGCCCCAGTTCCTGCGCGCGACGCGCCAGCCAGACCTCGCCCGTAAACAGATCAGCTTCCTGATTCAGCTTGTCCCCGCGCCGATCTTTGACATGCGCAATGAAATTCTCGTGGATATCGCCCAATAACCCTTGCAGGCGGGCTACATCCTCTTTCTTTTCCGGTGAAAACGGGTCGAGCATGGACTTCGATTTCCCGGCGGTATGGACCCGCCGCTCAAATCCCTGCCGCGCCAGAAAGACATGCGCGCCAAATCCAGCCGAGATCACACCGATCGATCCCAGTACAGAACTGTCATCGGCCCAGATCTCATCCGCTGCGGCGGCCAGCCAATACCCACCGGATGCAGCGACGTCTTCGACAAAAGCGATGACCGGCACGTCCAGTTCTTCGGACAAACGCCGAATGCGCGCACCGATCATTGAACTTTGGACAGGGGATCCGCCCGGTGAATTGATCTCAAGCGCCACGGCCGCAGGTTTTCCCTTGCGAAAGGCTTTCTCGAGAACCGGCGCAAGCGTGGCGTCGTTCAAGGACCCGCGACCGGCCATTCCAATGGCGCCGGACAGGCGGACAACGGCCACACAAGGGTGTTTTTTGACGAACGGCAGGCTGAGCTTCATGGGTGCCGATGTAGAGTGCCACCAACCCGTAAACAAGAGACTCTTCGAACCTTGAACGCGACGTGAACCAAATTCACACACTCAATGGGCAAAAATGCAACGCCCCGGTGCGGGTTAGCTGCGAATGCGCCAGCCAGTTTTGAAGATCCAGCCAATGACCGCCAGACACACCCCAGTAAAGGCTATGATGGCCAGCAAACTCAGGGCGATGGGCACATCCGCAAGCCCGAAAAACGACCAGCGAAACCCCGAAATCAGATAGACGACCGGATTGAACAACGTGATCGTCTGCCACAGAGGCGGCAGCATCGAGATTGAATAAAACGTACCGCCAAGGAAGATAAGCGGCGTGACCACAAGCTGCGGCACCAATGACATCTGTTCAAAATTACTGGCCCATATCCCGATGATAAAACCCAGCAACGAGAAGCTGAGACATGACAGGATCAAGAACGCCGCCATGGCAAAGGGATGTTCGATCCGTATGTCGACGAAAAAGGTCGACGTGGCCAGAATGACCAACCCCACGAACAGCGCTTTGGTGGCCGCCGCACCGACATACCCAATCACGATTTCGATAAAATTCACCGGCGCCGACAACAGCTCGTAGATGGTGCCCAGAAACTTTGGGAAATAAATTCCGAAAGACGCGTTCGAGATCGAAAGCATCACCACAGACAGCATGATCAAGCCCGGGACGATGAACGCGCCGTAGGATACACCCTCGACCTCCTGAACTCGACTGCCGATGGCGGTGCCAAATACCACGAAATACAGCGAAGTGGAAAGAACCGGTGACAGGAAGCTTTGCGCCAGGGTGCGAAAGAAGCGGGCCATTTCGAACCGGTAGATTGCAGCGATTGCGGTCCAGTTCATGCCGCCTCTCCGGATACCAGATTGACAAATATCTCCTCCAGGCTCGATTGCCGTGTCTGCACATCGCGCAACACCAGTCCGGCCTGCGACACGTCATTCAACAGGGTCGTTATCCCCGTGCGATCCGCATGGGTATCGTAGGTATAGATCAGGCTATCCCCCGCGCCGTTGAGGGTCAGATTGTGGCTGGCCAAATCATCGGGAATCTTGGCGATTGGCTCGGTGAGCATGACGACAATCTGCTTTTTGCCCATCTGCGCCATAAGCGTGTCTTTGTCCTGCACCAAAAGCAACTCACCCTTGTCGATGACGCCGACGCGATCCGCGATGGCTTCTGCCTCTTCGATATAGTGGGTGGTCAGAATGATGGTGACACCGTCCCGTTTCAGCTCTGCTACGATTTCCCACATATCCTTGCGCAGCTCGACATCCACACCTGCCGTCGGTTCATCCAGAAACAAAACACGTGGTTCATGCGCCAAGGCCTTGGCGATCAGCACGCGGCGTTTCATGCCGCCCGACAACTCCTTGATGGGGTTCTTGCGCTTGTCCCATAGCGAAAGCTTGCGCAGAATGCCCTCGATCCGGGCGTTGTCTTTGCCCAGCCCAAACAACCCGCGTGACAGCCGAACTGTGTTCCAGACCTTTTCAAACGGTTCCAGCGCGATCTCTTGCGGGACAAGCCCGATCATCCTGCGCGCTGCGCGATAGTCCGACTGAATGTCGTGCCCGCCGACTGAGACCGTGCCGGATGTTGGCGTGGTTATTCCACAGATCGTCGAGATCAGAGTGGTTTTTCCCGCCCCATTCGGCCCCAGAAGCGCAAGAATTTCGCCTTCTTCAATGTCCAGAGACACACCTTTCAGCGCCTCGAACCCATCGGCGTAGGATTTGCGCAGATCTCTGATGGATAAAATGGTCGTCATATCCGCTCCCCGTTCTGGCCCAAACCCTATCGCCCCGAACACAGGGATAACAGGCCCATTCCGCACCATGTGATGAACAACTGCCAAAAGGAAGACCGCCCGCGCCAGCAATCATCCGGCTTGCAATCCCGACACCAGCCAGCAAACTCTGCCGGGAATGGAGGGCCCTGATGCTGAACGGAATACGTGTTGTCGAACTTGAAGGTCTGGGTCCCGGCCCGTTTGGAGCCATGTTTCTGGCAGATCTTGGCGCTGACGTGATAACAATCCATCGCAAAGGGGGCGCCACGACACCGGGCATGCCGGAACGTTCCCTGCTGGATCGGGGCAAAAGATCCATCGCACTTGATCTGAAGGACGCCAATGATCTGGAGACCGCGCTTCGCCTTATTGACACAGCCGATGCGCTGATCGAAGGATTCCGCCCTGGTGTGATGGAAAAACTGGGGCTCGGGCCCGATGTCTGCCTGACCCGCAATCCAAAACTGGTCTATGGGCGCATGACGGGCTGGGGGCAGGATAGCCCGCTGGCCGACACGGCTGGGCATGACCTGAATTACATCGCCCTGTCCGGGGCGCTCTGGTATGCATCACGTCCCGGCCAAGAACCGCAGACCCCGCCAACTTTGGTGGGTGATATCGGCGGTGGGGCCATGTATCTTGTGGCAGGCGTTCTGGCAGGGCTCATCAATGCGCAACGCACCGGTGTAGGTACCGTCGTTGACGCGGCAATCTATGACGGCTCGGCCCATATGATGAACCTATTGATGACAATGCGCCAAACCGGCAACCTGTCTGAAACCCGGGGTCAAAGCCTGTTGGACGGTCCCCACTGGAGCAGCACCTACGCCTGCGCCTGCGGTGGTTTTATTTCCGTTCAATGCCTCGAACCAAAATTCTACATGCAATTTCTGAGCTTAATGGGCCTCACAAACGATACCGAGTTTCAACGGCAATACGACCGTAATCTATGGCCTTCGCTTTCACGCCGTCTGACCGATATTTTCGCCAGTCAACCACGCGACCATTGGGAGGCCCTGTTTCGAGGAACAGATGCCTGCGTTGCCCCAGTTCTCAGCCCGGACGAAGCCCGCTCACACCCGATGAACACCCATCGCAACTGCTGGCAGGATTTTGACGGCGCATTTCAGGCCGCCGCCGCCCCACGGTTTTCAGGCCATGACTGGACCCCGAAACCCAGCCCCATGCGCGGCGAGCATACCAAGGACATCCTCGCAGAGCTCGACAGCCTGCGCTGATCCGCACTTCATCTGGCCCAAAATATCCCGGGGGATGAATTGGCCGCAGGCCAAGAAGGGGGCTGGCCCCCTTTAACCTGCTTACTGCCCGCGCACCGTATCGATCATCAACTGAACATTCTCAGGATCGGCATCCGGCGTGATCCCATGTCCCAGGTTGAAGATGTGCGGCCCGTTCGAGAAAGCCTCGACAATCCGCCGCGTCTCTTCCACCAGAGCCTGCCCACCGGTCACCATATGCGACGAGGCCAGGTTTCCCTGCACACAACCATCAACCTGTACATGTCTGGCGGCCCAATCAGGCGACACCGAGTTGTCCAGCGCGACGCAATCCACGCCCGTCGTCTTGGCAAACCCGACATACCCCTCCCCCGCCTCGCGCGGGAACCCGATCACCGGGATGCCGGGGTGACGTTCCTTGATGGCCTGCGTAATCACACGGCACGGTTCCACCGCGTATTTGCGAAACGCCTCACCTTTCAGGGAACCCGCCCAGCTATCGAAAATCTTGACCACCTCGGCCCCGGCGTCGATCTGAGCCGACAGATACTCGATTGTTGCCGCCGTGATGCGATCCAGCAGCGCCTCGAATAAGGCAGTATCGCTCTCTCGCAAAGCGTGTGCCGGTCCCTGATCGGGTGTTCCACGCCCGGCGATCATGTAGGTCGCGACTGTCCAGGGCGCGCCGGCAAACCCGATCAGCGCGGTCTCAGACGGCAATTCTCGCGACAGGATCCGAACCGTTTCATAAACGGGCGACAATGTCTCGTGAATCGCGTCCACCGGCTTCAACGCATCAAACTCCGCTTGCCGCGTGATCGTCGACAAACGTGGACCTTCGCCGGTCACAAACCACAGATCCGCACCCAGCGCCTGCGGCACCAGCAGGATATCGGCAAACAGGATCGCAGCATCAAACCCATAGCGCCGGATCGGCTGCAATGTGACTTCGGCGGCCAGTTCCGGGTTATAGCATAAAGACAGAAAATCCCCGGCCTGGGCACGGGTGGCCCGGTATTCCGGCAGATACCGGCCCGCCTGGCGCATCATCCAGATTGGCGGCACATCCTGTACTTCGCCCGCCAGCGCCCTCAGCAGTTTCTTTGTCTCGGCCATATTCGCCCCCAGTCTTCCGGTTTTGGCAACGGGTCGTCCTTCGGCGGCAATTTGTCAAGCTCAGCCCCCATTGTCAGGGCAATGTGACGCGACTAAAGCTGTGCACATGACTTTGACCCTGCCCACCCCCGCATCGCCCCTCAGAATTGGCACCCGTGGTTCACCGCTGGCTCTGGCTCAGGCCTATGAAACCCGCCAACGCCTGAGCGATGCGTTTGATCTGCCCGAAGTGGCCTTTGAAATCGTCGTGATCAAAACAACCGGCGACAATCGCGCCATGATCGATGCGGATCGCCCGCTGAAGGAAATCGGCAACAAGGGCCTGTTCACCAAGGAAATCGAAGAGGCGATGTTGCGCGCCGAAATCGATATCGCCGTGCATTCAACGAAAGACATGCCTGTTGAACAGCCCGAAGGGCTGGTTCTGGACACATTCCTTCCGCGCGAAGATGTGCGTGACGCGTTCATCTCGCCGCGCCTTAACTCAATCCACGATCTGCCCGAAGGGGCTGTTGTGGGCACTTCGTCATTGCGGCGCCGGGCGCAGCTGCTGAACCGGCGGCCGGATCTGAAAGTGGTCGAGTTTCGCGGGAACGTGCAGACGCGGCTGAAAAAGCTGGAAGCCAGGGTCGCGGATTGCACTTTTCTGGCCATGGCTGGCATTCGCCGTCTGGGCATGGACGAGATTCCAGCCAGCGCCATTTCTCCGGATGACATGCTGCCCGCGATTGCACAGGGTACCATTGGCATCGAACGGCGTAGCAACGATATACGCGCGGCTGAAATGCTTGAAGCGATTCATCACGCGGAAACAGGATGGCGGCTGGCCGCCGAACGCACCTTGCTGGCCGCGCTGGACGGGTCTTGCGAAACTCCGATCGCTGGCCTGGCGGAACTGGACGGAGACAACTTAAGGCTGCGCGGCGAAGTCCTGCGCCCAGATGGGTCGGACACCGTGAACAGAGAAGTGACCGGTTCTGTCAAAGACGGGCCAGAAATGGCCCGCACGATGGCAGCGGAACTGTTGGAACAGGCGGGTCCAGGTTTTTTTGATTGGAAAAATTCAAATTAATTTAAGGCAGTGTGAACTTGATCACTGTGACCGCCGAGATTCTCGGGCATTAAAGTGACATACCGATGAGGAAGTCGGGTCAGTCTCGAAAGTATCGAAAAGTTTTCAGATTGCCGGTGATTTAATCAGTATTCGAGGGGGCGAGGCTGACCCCCGACTTCCAAAGGTAGCGGGTCGCTGTTGAACTCAAAAGCGACCCGTTTACGTTGTATACATCCAACCTTCAGGAAATGGCATCAACCGCGTGACGGACGGCGATGCGTGTCTGTTCCAGATCCGCATCGGTGATCGCCAGCGACGGATAAAGCTTGCCCGGAGACTTGAAGATTCCATGGGCGCGCAGCACCGCATTATAAGTGGCGTTGCGCTGTGGATCATCGTGGTTTGCGCTGCGATAATCACGGCACTCGGCGTTGGTGAAATAGATGTCAAACAAAGTCTCGTCACCGCAAATCCGATGCGCGATGCCCGCTTCATTCAAGGCGTCCGTCTGAATCTGCTGCAAGTGTTTTCCAATTGCGCGCAAACGCTCATACGCGCCTTCACGCCGCAAAATCTCCATCGTCTTCAGCCCAGCGGCCGAGGCGACCGGATTCCCCGAGAGGGTACCCAACTGCATCAGCCAACCTTCTTCCCCGACCTTCGACTTATCGAAATGCTTCATGATCTCGACGCTGGCACCAAGCGCAGCCAGAGGGAAGCCGCCGCCCGTGATCTTTCCCAAAGTGCAGATATCCGGTGTGACCCTGTATCGTTCCTGCGCCCCGCCATAAGCCAGCCGGAATCCGGTGACGATCTCATCAAAGATCAACAGCACACCATGTTGATCACACAGAGCTCGGAGGCCCTGCAAATATCCCGGCATTGGCGGGATGATCCGTTGCAAAGGCTCGACTATAATCGCGGCAACGTCGTCATTTTCATCCAGCAAAGCAGCGACGGCTTCCAGATCGTTAAAGGGCGCGATCAGCATTTGCTCGGCCACGCTGTCGGGGATACCGGCGCTGTCGGGAACAGCCTGCGGGAAATTAACTCTGCGGCTTGGGGCAAGGCTCATCTGCGCCTCGGCGCTCATACCGTGGTAACCGCCTTCAAACTTCAGGATCTTGCTGCGCCCGGTATAAGCCCGCGCCAGGCGAATCGCATACATGTCGGCTTCGCCTCCCGACGCGACAAAGCGCACCTGCTCGCAGCAGGGAACGGCGTCGATGATGGCCTCGGCCAGTTCGATTCCTTTTCTGTTGTTGGCAAAAAACGTCATCCCTTTGGGCAGCTGTTCCAAAACGGCTTCCATCACTTCAGGGTGGCCATGACCCAGCAGCATCGGACCCGACCCGATCAGGTAATCGACATATTCGTTGCCATCCTCGTCCCAGACACGGCTGCCTTCACCACGGGCGATGATGATGCCCGGATCAAAGTTGCCAAACCCCCCGGCGGGTAGAACTTCGTTCGCGCGAGCAATCCATTCGGATTGTGATTGGATTTTCAGCATCTCAGTCGATCTCCAGAATTGGGGTGCCAAGGATATCGAGGTCCGGCACAACACCTAAACCCGGACCTTCGGGCGGAGCAATCCGGCCGTTTTCACGAATTGGTGCATCAGGACACAGACGCGGGGCCACGTAAGACGACAAGTCGCACGTGTTCATCAGAGAACCTTTCGGCGTCGACGCCGCAAAGTGAAGTGAAGCCGCAGTAATAATGTCAGACCCCCATGTGCATTCCGCGCAAATCTCGGCACCCAGATGCACGGTCAGATCCCGTGCACGACGCATTGCTGACAATCCGCCGAATTTCGAAAGTTTAAGCGCCACCGCATCCATGCAACCCAGTTCATACGCACGCAAAAGCGAGGCAAGATCAAAGGCACTCTCGTCGATTTTCATCGGAAGACCAGTAGCCTGACGGACAGCGGCACAGTCTTCCAGCGTTTTGCAGGGCTGTTCCAACATCACGTCCAGATGTGCCACCGCACGCCCGGTACGGGTCGCCTGCAATCGCGATGCTCCACAATTCCAGTCACCATATACCAACGGCCCGGTTCCCACGGCTTCGCGCACTTTGATCAGCCGCTCGGCATCCGCCTGCCAATCTCCCTCGACACCCAGCTTGACCTGAAACTGCCGGATTCCGGTTTGAAAAGCGGATTTGGCAATACGCGCCATCTCGTCCGGTGCGATGCAGGTGATCGAATGATAGAGCGGCATATCCGCCTGCGTTCGCCCACCCAACACCGCATAAACCGGCAACCCTGCCGCCTGACCGAACAGGTCCCAAAGCGCGATATCGACGATCGATTTCGCGTATTGATGCCCTTGCAGAAACCCGTCCAGCTTGCGCATGGGAGAGTCTGCACCAAAAGGGGTGATCCCAAGAATTTCGGGCCCCATCTCAGCAATGGCACCTGGCACCCCGTCCGCATAGGCCGGCAGGTAATGCGGGATCGGGCAGACCTCACCCCACCCCCTGTGACCGGTGTCCGTTTCAAGGCTCAGGACATGGGATTTCACAGTGGCACAGGTCTTGCCTTCAGCCATATGGTACGTTTCGTGACTTGTCAGATCAACAGACCAGAGCGTTATCTTGTTGATTTTCAAGCGTATACTCCCACTGGATCACCCAATGTGCTTTCATCCGGATGAACACCGAGCCCGGGTTCTTCTGGCAGGTGCAAATGGCCATCAACATTCCGAGGCCCACGCCCACCGGCAATATCGACCGTGATCATGTCCTGACAGGCCCATACTGCAAGGCAGTTGTCATCCGGGATGGTCGCGGCCAGATGCAATGCTTCGGTATCGGCCAGAACCGTACCGCCTGTGGCCATTACAAACATGTCTATCCCATGGGCCAGCGCGATATCCCGCATGCGCGCAGCCTTGGTCAGCCCGCCGACGCGGTTCAACTTGATCCCGAAAATCTGAGCCAGACCATCGCGGGCAATACGGGCCGCATCCTGCAAAGTCACGAGGCTTTCGTCCACTGAAACGGGTGACGGGTGAAGCCCCGAGATTGCAGCAATGTCATCCAGCGTCTCACAAGGTTGTTCGAACATGACATTCAGGTCCGCGCAGGTGCTCATCACACGCAACGCTTGCTGACGCGTCCAGCCACGATTGACATCATAAAGAACGATCTCGCCGGGTCGCCGAATACTCTCGACATCGCGAACACGCGCGATGTCCCGTTCAACGTCACCACCGATCTTCACAGAATGGGCGATGTAGCCCCGCTGGCGGTAACGCTCTATGACCGCGCGCGTTTCGTCGACGGTTTTCGCCCCGACCGAGGACGCAATCGGGCGCGGTGTCCGCGATCCACCCCCCATCAGATCGGCAATCGGCACGCCCGCCGCCTGACCCGCGATATCCCAGCAGGCCATATCAATTGGGCTTTTGGCATAAAGGTGCCCGGGCAAGGCAAGATCCATCGCCCGTTCCACATCCAGAACCCGCCGCGGATCCAGGCCCAGAATGAACGGCGCCATCGTTTCAATTCCGGCGCGGATACCCGGACCATGCGCCGGCACATAGGTATGGCCCCATGGGGTCCCTTCACCCCAGCCAACAAACCCCGCATCGGTTTCGATTTTCACGAGTGTCGCGTCAAGCGTTTCGAATTTCAGTCGCCCACCAGACAACCAATATGGATGCTCCAGAGGAAGGTCGACGTGAAATACTGTGATAGCCTTGATCTTCATGCGATATCCATCCGGGGCAGATCACCCATGCCTTCACCGCGCCACAGAACATAAGTCAGGATCGGCTGATCTGTGGTGACCATGGCATGACTTTGCCGACTTGCGTGCAAGCGTGTTTGATTGGCACCAACATATGTTTCGTCCCCATCGACCTTGAACAACGCACCTCCGCCAAGAACGAGGTAGAGTTCTTCGGCCTGATGGCTGTGCCAATCGTAGTTCAGGCTAGCCCCCCAATACGCGATGTAGCCACGCAGCAGGGTCGAGTGAAAATGTCCGGTTGGACCGAACAGCTCATAATAGCCGTATCGATTCAGGAAATCCGCACCAACTTCGTTTTCGGTGTAGGTGTGTTTCCAATGTGCCAGATGCGCAGTCGTTTTGACCGCCGCGATCAGGTCGCGGGTTGGCACGTCTTCAACTAGATCAAATGCTGCCACCAGTCTCGTTGCGGGAATGGGTGCGGGATCCAACCCCGTCTGGCTCAGATCACCCGGCCATTGCGCGAACGCAGACAGATCAGGATGCGCATGGTGCATTTGCCGGGCAGCTTCGAGAACATCGTCCAGCTTCATGGCATCACCACGATGTTGCCAGTGTGCTCTTTGGCGATGAACGCGGCTTGTGCTTCTCGGAGCTCCTCCAGCGGGTATGTCGCGGCAAGCGCTGGCTTGATCTCACCAGCCTCGATGTATGTTACGAGGTTCTTCATGACCTGAGGGTCAATGACGGTCGAACCGGTGAAGGTCAGGTCGCGCAGGTAGAATGTACGCAGATCAAGTTCGACGATCGGACCTGCAATTGCGCCCGAACAGGTATAACGGCCACCCCGTTCCAATATGTCGATCAGGTTCGGCCAGTATGGCCCGCCTACGACATCAGCAACCACACTGATCTTTTCCGCGCTCAGCGCCTTGCGCAGGTTCGCAGGTGCGCGTGGCAGAATGACATCGGGGTCAAGTCTGGCCACGTCCGCGTGTTTGGATTCGGATGCCATCGCGATCACCCGTGCGCCGCGCCGTTTGGCCAGTTGCACAAGCGCGCCGCCCACACCGCCGGAAGCACCTGGAACCAAAACCGTATCCTCGCCGGTCACATTGGCACGGGTCAACATGCCTTCGGCGGTGGAGTAAGAGCAGGAAAAAGTTGCCAGTTCAGCATCCGTCAGGTCCGAGGTGATTGCCACAGCATTCACCGCCAGAGTTGTCGCGTATTCGGCAAAACCGCCATCCCGTTCCGAGCCGAAATAGCCAGTCTTGTCCATATTGTCGGGTTCCACCGGATCGCGCAACCAGCCATCCGTGATGACACGCTCGCCGATACGCCCACGATCAACACCTTCGCCGACGGCAACGATATATCCGCAGATATCGGCCCCTTGAATTCGCGGGAAGGTGATCGGATTACCGCCCCAGGTGGGATCATCTTCACCAACCTGTTCAAACGCGCCACCGGTTGTTGCGGCTGTGACCGTCTTGGAGTACCAACCCGACCGTGTGTTGACGTCCGTATTGTTCAGCCCACATGCCGCAACCTTGATCAGCACTTCGCCTTCCGCAGGTTCAGGGCGCGGCCAGTTATCGTGCCGAACTATCTGCTCTAACCCTCCGTGGCCCATCGTGACCATGGCTTTCATTGTGGCGGGCAGGCTCATCAGGCGGTCTCCACTAATGCGTCTGTGCGGGGCAGCAGGCTGTCGGGATCGTAGGCGGGCTCATCCAGTACTCGGGCCGGACGCGGCTTGCCGTGAATCACGACCTCCAATTCGGTTCCCGCTTTTGCTGCTTGGGGTTTGATGTATGCAAAGGCCAATATCTTACCGACCGTGTGGCCGAATGCGACCGAAGCCGTCGAGCCTATGACACGCCCGTCCAGCATCACCGCCTCGCCTCCATGGCCGTCAATTTCGCCATCCGGCTCGATTTGCAGATAGGCACATATCCATGGCAAATCGGTGTTCAACGTCTTGTCCTTGCCCAGGTAATCCTTGTCCGTACGGGCAAAGCGCAGCACGCCAGCCTCGGCCAGAGTGACCTCGTTGGTCAGCTCACCTGCCCCTTTGAAGCCCTTCTCCATCCGCATCACGTTCATGGCGAAACTGCCATAGTCCGCGATGCCGTACTCCTCGCCTGCAGCCCATAGCGCATTGTAGACATCAAGGCAGGCAGCGTTAGGCATATGCAGTTCCCAACCCAGTTCGCCCGCATAAGACATGCGAAACGCCCAGAGTTTATGACCGGCAATCGTGACCTCCTGCGCTGACAGCCAGCGGAACCCGGCATTGCTCAGATCGGTATCCGTACAGCGCGCCAGAACTTCGCGTGATCGGGGACCGTTCAGCGACAAGGCCGACCAATCAGAAGACAGCGCGGTGATTTGCACAACTTCACCCTTGCGCTGATGTGCCAGGTGATCAAGCAAGCGCTGTTCGAAGAACGCCGCACAGACCAGATAGAAGCGGTCTTCGGCGATGCGGACAATGGTAGTCTCCAACTCAATCCGGCCACGACGGTTCAACATATGGGTCAGCGTGATCGAGCCAACTTTTTGTGGCATCCGGTTGGCAGTCAACCGATCCAGCAGGGTATAGGCATCCGGCCCCGATACTTCGACTTTGGTGAAGGCGGTGACATCCATGATGCCGACACGTTCGCGCACTGCCTTGACCTCGGCCGCGACCATGTCGTCGGCAGGGGTGCGGCGGAAGGAATAGTGATCGCGCTGTTCCACGCCGTCCCGGGCGAACCAGCGGGGGCGTTCGAAGCCATAGACCTCTTCATGTACCGCGCCCTTGGATTTCAGCAACTCGTACAGTGGCGACGGCTTGATCGGACGCCCTGCAATTCGATTGAAGTGTGGAAACGGGATTTCGTGCCGCAAGCAGTAATCTTCTTCCGCCTTGATCACTTGCCAGTCTTTGGTGGCATAGCTGCCGAAGCGGCGCGGATCGAAATCCCGCATCGAGATATCGGCAGCCCCATGCACCATCCAGCGCGCCAGTTCTCGGGTCAGACCCGGGCCCCAGCCGATCCCGATCTGCGTCCCGCAACAGCACCAGTAATTCCGCACACCCGGCGCAGGACCGATCAGGGGGTTGCCGTCCGGCGGGTGCGAAATCGCCCCATGCACATCGCGCTGAATGCCCAGCTCGGCAAAGATCGGCATCCGGTTCAGGCTTTCCTCAAGCCATGGCATTACCCGGTCATAATCCGCGTCGAACAACCAGTTCTCGTACTCCCACGGGCAGTGATCATGCCAGACCGAGTTCGGATTCGCTTTCTCGTATATTCCGATCAGGCCACGCTTCTGCTCCATCCGGATATAACCCGAGACTTTGCGGTCATCGCGGATCACCGGCAGTTCTTTGTCCAGATTCTGGAATTCCGGCACCGGCTCGGTCACGAAATAATGGTGCGTCATTGACGTCATCGGCAGTTGCAGCCCGGACCATTCGCCCATCTGGCGCGCGTAGGTGCCGCCCGCGTTCACCACATGCTCGCAGATGATGGCTCCCCGTTCGGTCTCAACAATCCATTCACCGTTTGCGCCCTGCGTGATGTTCGTCGCCCGGCAGCTGCGGAAAATGCGCACGCCCTTCTGGCGTGCCCCGGCGGCCATCGCCATGGTCACGTTGGTCGGGTCCACATGGCCGTCATCGGGCGTGTGCAGCGCGCCCAGAACACCCTCGAGGTTATAAAACGGATGCAGTTCGGCCACCTTCTCGGGGCCGACAAGCTCGATATTGAAGCCCAGCGACCGACCAACCGACAAGGTGTGGCGCAGCCAGCCCATCTCATCCTCGGTATAAGCAAGGCGGAACGAGCCACAGCCATGCCACGTGACAGGCTGACCTGTCTCGGCCTCCAGCAGGCCGGAATACAAGCCGATGTTGTAATCGACGCATTTGCCCAGACCAAAGCTTGAGGTTGAATGCGTAATCTGCCCCGCCGCATGCCATGTACTGCCGCTGGTCAGCTCGGCCTTTTCCAGCAGAACAGTCTCTTCGCCCCAGCCTTCATGGGCCAGATGGTAGGCCAGACCAACGCCCATGACGCCGCCTCCGACGATGACCACACGTGCGTGTGACGGCAGTTCATTCCCGGACATGATTTTTCCTCTTCCCGAGTCGCTTTTCTGCTCGACAGGCTAATTCCACATTTGTACCATCGTCAATCATGAATGACACAAATGTATCATCAACTGTTCTGGATCGCCTGACCGAAGAGTGGGACGCCCTGACCCCTGAGGCGCAGAAAGCCGCGCGTTACGTTCTGGAAAACCCTACGGATGTAGGGGTTTCAACCGTGCGCGAAATTGCCGAGGCGGCAAAGGTCAAGCCCAACACATTCGTGCGCATGGCGCGGCAAGTGGGGTTTGAAGGGTACGAAGATTTTCGCGAACCCTTTCGCGACGCGATCCGAAAAGGGCGCGTGTCGTTTCCAGACCGCGCCAGATGGCTTCAGGACATCGGCAAATCCGGTGAATTGGGCGGGCTGTATGCCGATATGATCGGTGCTGCGATCCGGAATATCGAGGAAACATTTGCAGGGATCGACGCGACCCGCCTGAAATCTGCTGCCGAAGTCATCTGGAATTCTCGCCAGATTTTCACACTCGGCGTGGGCGTCAACAATTCCAACGCACGCAACTTTACCTATCTGGCTTCGACCGGGATGAAGCAGTTTCATGCAATCCCCCGCCCCGGTTCAACCCCGGTAGACGATCTGGCCTGGGCCGATGAGCAGGACGTGCTGATTGCGATCACCTGTCATCCCTACCGCACCGAAGTGATCGAGGCGGTCAAACTGGCACGTCAGCAGGGCCTGACTGTCATAGGTATCTCGGACAGTCCGGCCAGCCCTGTAATCCGGAACGCCCATCACGGGTTTGTCGTCGCAGCAGATACCCCACAGTTTTTCCCGTCATCCGTTTCGACCATCGCGCTGCTGGAAACGCTGCTGTCTTTCGTGATCGCGGTATCCAGCGACGAGATCGTCGAACGGGTCGAACGTTTCCATCGTCGTCGCCACCAGCTTGGCATATATGCGGAGGAACCCGAATGAACGCACCTCTGACCCACTCACTGGACGCGCGATATTATACCGACCCCGCCATCTTCGAGAAGGAGATGCAGGGGCTTTTGGCCCGAACATGGCAGTTCGCAGGCCATGTCGCGCAGGTTCGGGAAACAGGGGATTACTTTGCTTTTGAGATCGCCGGGCAAAACCTGTTCTGCATTCGCGGGCGCGATGGCGAAATTCGCACTTTCTATAACGTCTGCCAGCACCGTGCGCATGAAATGATCTCGGGCGCAGGAAACACCCGCGTCGTCGTCTGCCCTTACCACGCGTGGACCTACGAGTTGTCCGGCCAGCTGCGCGCAGGTCCAAATATCAAATCCGTCCCCGGATTTGACCGCAGTGCAATCTGCCTGACGGCGGTCCGAACCGAAATCTTCAATGGATTCATCTTCGTCAATCTCGACGACAACGCAGCCCCGATGGATGACTGGTATCCCGGAGTGCGGCAGGAAATCCGTACATTTGTCCCGCATGTCGACGAGCTTGAGCCGCTGGAATGGGTCGAGATCCCCGAACACTGCAACTGGAAGGTCAGCGTCGAGAATTACTCGGAGTGTTATCACTGTCCGACCAACCACCCGACATTCGCTGAAGGTGTCGTCAAGCCCGAAACCTACGACATCCAACCCGATGCAGGCGGCGGTTTCGTGCTGCGCCACACGACCGAATGTCAGAGTCTCGACAAGATGACCTACCCTATCGACCTGTCAGTGCCTCATGCGGGCGATTACCAGTCTTGGTTCCTGTGGCCGATGTTTTCGTTCCAGTGCTATCCGGGCAATGTGCTGAACACATATCACTGGCGCGCAAGTGACACGGATCACTGCACCGTCTGGCGTGGTTGGTACACCGAAGGTGGTTCGGAAAGCGCGGTGATCAGGCAATTGGCCGTTCAGGACAGGGAAACAACGGTCGAAGAAGACATCCGGCTTGTGGAATCCGTGCATCGCGGACTCAGATCCCGCGGTTACCGCCCCGGCCCGCTGGTGCTGGATCCGGGCTGCGGTGTGATGTCCGAACACTCAATCGCCAAGTTGCAACAATGGATGCGCGAGGCCGTGGAATGAAACCCACCCCAGGCAGACATAACCTGTTTGCCCTGCCCTTGTGCGGGTAGATCAACCACGCTGATGCCCAAGGAATGGCACCCTTGCAAAATCGACCGGTTTTTGCCCAAAGCACTTAGGTATATCGACATAGTGGACATGCCGGACCGGGTATACAGGTACACCACCGGATGAAATCATACTACGATCCCGCATACAAACACCGCCTGACACGCTGTAAAATCGGAGACCCGCAATGGCCGACTTATTTGACGAAAACCTGTTCCTGAAAGGGTTGGAACAACGGAAGAATACACTGGGCGCAGAGTATGTGGAAAAGAACCTTGCAGCAGCAGATGATTTTACGCGCCCGTTTCAGGAAGCCATGACCGCCTGGTGCTGGGGTTTTGGCTGGGGGGATGATGTGATCGACGCAAAAACGCGATCGATGATGAACCTGTCCATGATCGGCGCTTTGGGAAAGATGCATGAATGGGAAATACACTGCCGGGGTGCCATCACCAACGGAGTGACCAAAGAAGAAATACGCGCCATCATCCACGTGGTCGGGATTTATTGCGGTGTTCCGCAGGCGTTGGAGTGTTTCCGCGTCGCCCGTCAAGTGCTGGAAGACAAATAGCCACCATCACAGACCTGCTTCGGCTAACAACCGTGCGCCTTCTTCATAGTATTTTCTGTTTTTGAAACAGCCAGGCCAGGCCCAGCGTTTGGCCGTAAAACCCGGTTGCAATTCCAGGATGCGACGGGCGTGCCGGCGTGCCAGTGACTGGTTGCCAGCGGCGGCAGACAACATGCATAACACGACCCGTGCGCGCACGCTGCCGGGGTCCACTCGTAAGACATTATGCGCGTGCTGCCATGCTGCCTTGTCTTCGGAGAGGGCAAGGGTCATGGACAGGTTGGCCTCGATCCAGATGGGCGGGTGCGGTGTTAACGCAAGGGCCTGCCGATACGTGGCTATTCCGTCCTCAAGCCGGTCATCATACATCAACAAAACACCATAGTAGCCCAGCAATTCGGGGCTGCTGTGGAACCGCTCAAGAACTTTGCGCATCAGCTGACAAGCTTCGGCAGTATGGCCAGCAACGTTGTGGGTAAACGCTTCAAGCGCAGCGCAATAGGGATCCGTAGGGTGTTTTTCACGCATGATGGCGCAGTCGGCCTCGACCAGTGCCAACATTTGCTCCGGTGAATCTTCCATGCCCAACCGGATCAGGTCCAGACGGCAGAATCCGACAGCGATCCGCGCAGGCAGATAGTCCGGATCGCGCTGCAAACAGACCTCATACTGGCGAATGGCACGAAACAGGCCGTCCTTGGTCGTAAGGCTCTCCTGAATGCGACCATTCTGAAATGCGGTCCAAACTTCGGTGGATGTGGCGCGTGCTGACCAGATATCGGACCAGTGACCATCCCGCAGCCGCAATTGAAGCGCTTCGACAACTTTCATTGCGATTTCTTCAACGGCGTCAAACGTATCCTTTTCCCGAAACCGGAAACGTTCGGTCCACAGGCACACCTGATCCACGGTTGATGTTAATTGTGCCGCCACCCGCAGCCCTTCGGCCGCTACCACGCTGCCGCTTAGCATATAACCGTCGACAGGCCCTTCTTGCCTGCGCGCATCGCGCAATTCGATGACATCCGACAGGGTGCCCAACAGGAAAAGCAGCTCATCCCGTATCGACGCCGCTGCCACGTCGATGTTGTTATCGTCACCGATTACTTCAAACGGCTCGACTACAATAGCCGGTCTTTGGCGCCCCCAATGGGGTGGAAAGCGCGCGCCGACCGGAACGGGTGCATTTTCGTCAAAACCAACATCCCAATACGCTTGCCGTTCAACGGCTAACCAGTCTTCAAACTCCGGATCTGCAACATCCAACCCTTCCAAAAGCTCGGCGCGATCGGGTTGAAGCGGTTCATCAAACAAATCGATTTCAAGCGCTTTCAGGTCGATGGAGACATTCTCGCGCCCGATGTCCAGAAACTCCAGCTTGAACCCGGCCAGATGCTTGGTCAGGACACTAAGTTCCTTGCGCAACGAAGCTGCACCCTGCGCGGGTGAGCTTTTACTCCAAAGTTTGTCTTGCAGCCAAGCCCTGCTGCGAACAGCATTCTTAGACAACAACACCAAGGCGAGAAGCGCTTTCGCCTTGGTGCCGCGTGGTGTTGCATCCTGGCCGTTGTCGCAAATCACCTGAAACGGACCGGTCAGGAATATCTTGGTTTTTGCCTTACTCAAATAAACTCCTCAGGCAAGTTCAGATACTGTGATCAGGAACCACAGCCATAAACGACAATGCCACCCATCGCTTCATAGGCCAGCTTGCAGCACCATGACTCGTGATCGGGATTTGGGTCTGGCTCTTTATCGCTCAGATCGGGGATGACGATATGAACCTTACCCTTGGAATCATAAACAAACTCCACCGCAGGATTACCGACATCAGCAAGGATTTCATGAATCTTTCGCTCAGCCGCGTCGCGATCCTCTTGTGACCCCAACGCGTTGCTCCGGGCGGCGTTCAGAACTTCACAGCCAAGATCCTTAAGTGTGTATTTCGGATTAATAATCAAACGAGCCATACTAAAAGTCCTTTCTTAACAACCACAACAATTTGTATAACCCGTTACATGCCTATCCGGAAACAAAAATGACCGACGCGCTGATTGAACTGGCCGAAAACGCAGGGCTTATTTCCGGACCTTCTTTTGCTGAATTTCCTAAAAGTGCTCCGATCCATACCGCTTTTCGCATGATCAATTTGCGAAACGGAACAGTGCCACCCGCTGGCGCAATGAAACATCGCGTGTCCTTTGGCACAGCGCGTAACCGGAACGAAGCCGCCCGGCTTTCGGGTTTCGAAGCGATCGAACGTTATGCGCTGCAATACAGCGCGGATTCGCCCGAAACCCGCGAAAGCCTGATTTCATCGGATGGTGCCACGCATGTTCTGCCAAATGATGCCCTTGCTCTGGGTGCTCCGGGCAGCGGCGGGCAGATCACGTCGAAGGGGGCCGCAGCCGGACCAACGCATGAGGCCGCTGCGCTGTGGGCCGCGCTTGAATGTCTGGAACACGCGCTTGGACCACGCGGGTTCGACCAAGTGTTGCCCGAAACAGCGTTGCCGCGCGATCTGGCCCGCTGGCTGAACACCCACCTGCGCATTCTGAGCGTTCACGTTCGCGTGGTTTCGGGCGTCGGCCTGCTACTGCGTGCGGTCTGCGCCGATGCGGATGGCGGGCGGCCAACTTATGGAACGGCTTTTTCCGCCGATCTGGCGACAGGTGTCTGGCACGCGGCATGCGAAGCGGTTGTGTCCTGGCGCAATATGGTGACGCTTGACCACACCGGCGTGACAGATGACGCGATGAATGAGGAACAGGCGCGCTTGTTCCGACTGTATCGCGGCGCGCGAACAGATCGCCCGACAACTCCGGCATCCTCTTTCGATGTGGATGCCTGGCAGAGCCCCGACCCGACGCTGATGACTGTATTGACAGCGGCGGCCAACGCTGCCGGTCGCCCGATTGCCATATTCGATATGACCGCGCCGGAAATACCTTTGCCCGTTGTCAAAGCCGTGCCAGTTTGAAACCTTTGTCAGTGACTGAATTGGCGAGTTAGCGCCAGTTTGCCAAAGACCTCGGTTTCAGTCCGGTCCGCAAATTCAGAAATCTGTTTGCATCGTTGGGTTTTCGGCAGTCCACAAACGATGTCGCTTGGATCAACAGGCGGGACCTCAACAAATTCGACCCTTGTGATCGCGCGTGGATTGGCCGCTACTGTTATCAAAGGGCCAACCTCGATCAGGCTGGCAAGCGCATAACCCGACGCAGACCGTGCGGTCGACCCTGATCCCATGGTGATATCGTCCAGAAACCGCGGATCATCGTCGCCCGGCCCGAACTCAAGGCGCATGGGCATTCCCGCTTCACCGCGCGGATAACGCACCCAATCTGTCGGGACATTCACCGCATCCACGAAGAGTTCGGACATGTGAAACGCCCGAATATAAAGCCCCAGAGGATTCGCGAACGCCATCGCGCGCCCTGTCGGTGTTGCTGCGCCTCTGGAGAAGGCCAGATCAAGGGCTTCACCTGCCAACCCAGATCCCGCATGGCGACAATACAAATCCTGTCGGTCGGCAAAATGTAACACTTCATCAAGCCGCGCGGGCCTTCTGTTTTCACCATTGCCGACAACATATGGGAATGAGGAAAGATGCATTGTAGCGATCAGGTCGCTCAGGCTGTTCGTCTCTCTGATCATGAACAAAGCATGTTCGATATTCAACGGATGCTCTGGTGGATGGGCAAAATCTGTTCCCACCAATCTTTTGTGAAAACGAGCAATGCGTTGAGGCACATCCAATGCGCACCAATCTGATTTCGAAACCTCGAACAACTCTTCGCAGGAATATGAACATCTGGATACGGTTTCAACGACCGAAAGGAAGTGATCCAGATCGAACACTGCCATGGTTCTCCACCACTCCATCAGTTCGGTCGTGGCGACAAAGCGCTTCGGCCGCATTTTGCCGTCGGAATCGGGCCGTAAAATCAGCGCATATTCCAGAAATTCATTGTGCAGCTCAGCCCTGCCTGCCCAACCCTGATCTGAAAGACTGGCGGCCAGATCCTCGCCCAGACAATCCAGGGGCTCGCGCGGGTTGGCAGACCATTTGAACCCCGTCGATATCTGACCATCGACGATGTCGTCTGGGTCCATGACCAGGAACGGGCTCACTCCATTGCCATCAAAGAACCCTTCAATTCTCGAGTTCCAGTCCGACAGGGCGGCTTCACTCACCCCCCTATCGGCGCAACCTGGAGATTGAAAAACAGCCATCACCGAACACCGATCTGTATCTGAAATGCAGGGCTGATCTGCCATCAATACTTGCCACGGCAGTTCCAGCCCGGTTCGAGAGATCATCATCGTTGACGGGCACGGAAGCATCATGAAAAATCTCCCTCCGAAAAAATCTGAAACCTCATCCGCCCCAACCTGCCTGCTCTGGCAGGTGGCGGGTCCACCACAATTCAGGCGAACTGTTGGCTACGTGGATTTCACTGCCAGAAGACCGTTTTCCCGAGATGCTGAGATGATCGCCGTCAAAAGTCTCCAGCGACACTTTCGATGACGTCGGTGATTTTGCCATATGCTCTGCCAGTATTCCGACCGCGATACGCTCACCCATCCGGATACTGTCGAAATAATCGCTATAGAAATGAACGCCCGCCAAATTGCGCCCAAGTGCAATATTCGAAGCCAACTTGTTCAGCTCGCCATTCAGCGTCAGGCAGTCTGCACTGTCTTCTGGTCGGGTCGAGTCGATCAGGGTCTTACCCCCCGCAGCTGACACAAGGACCCGAGGCAGACCAGCCGCAGCCAAAGACACCCGTGATCCATCCAAAGCGTGCGTTCTGAAGAAAGCCTTGAGCACTGTGATGCATGCCCCGGCAACGGCACCATGAGCCGCGCCATAAGACGGGTGCATTGGCGACCCTTCGGGGTAAGCAACCGGAAGCAGCAAGTTACGGTCATTTCGCGGCAAGCCCTTATGGGAAATGGCGTTATGCGCAAACCGCTTCACCGAAGGCGAGGCGGCGATTGCATCCATAAGGCTGAAACCTTCGCTTGTCGCCGCTTCGAGTTTTCCCAGATGGGTCGCGGCAAAAGGCTCGGCCGCGCCAAGGGTTGCGCCGTGACCGTTCGCCATCAAACTCGTAACACTGCCCAGCTTTTCAGGCCGGGCACGATTGTGCACCTGAAACGTCTGGCGTTTCGCGGCCCTCAGGGCCCGTGCCCCGGCTTCCGTCAACAGGGACAGTACGTGCGCGCCGCCCCAGGCAGAGCCTGGATCACGCACACCGGCATATCCATCCTCGGGCAAACCTTCATCTGTCGGCGTGCCCTGTCCCAGCATCAGCAGGCAGGCATTGAAAAAAGCCTGATAAATTCTGTCAAAATGCACGTAAGAGGCAAGGTCGCGCGGTGTTTCAATGAATTTCGTTCCCTCGCTCTCAAAGGCTTGTTCAGCCGTCGTGTCCGCCCCGTTTTGAACGTCCAGCCACTCAGCCCAATCCCGCAGATAGTCCACGCCCGCCGCCTGCGGCTGGATTTTCTGGTCGATCCTCAAAGCGCCGAAGGGAACAGCCCCAACGGCCATTGCCTGCGTCAGCTTTTGCTTTTGTCGGCGCGCTTGATCTGCTGTCAGTGGATCGTGGCCTTGTACCAGGAACTGCGACAGATACGGTCCCTGTGCACAGCCCTGTGAGCAACCGCGAAACAGGGTTTGAGGGGTCAGGCCGCCACCGTCCCGAACCCGCCGCGCCGCCGAAACCTTTCCAATCTCTGCGCCATCAGCGTCCCGAGGGCTGCCATCGCGCCGGAACCATTCCATCTGACAAAGGGCACCCGCCACGTTGGCCGCATCACTGGCACCATCCCTGATGGATTCGAACGGCACATCCCGCAGATAGGCCATCGCGTAAATCTCGGCCATCTCCGCCGCCAACTCATCCGATCCAAGCCGGGGCGCGGGTGCAATTCCCAACCCCCCCGCGTCACATCCGTTGAGACCAAGCCGATGGCCCAGGATTGGCCCTTCCCACGCACGCCACCTAAATTCACCACCCTCTGATGGCGCGGTGCGGAAGGGCCCGGAGTAGGCTGGCGTGTCGAACAACGCCAACCGATTGCCATGATTGTCGGTGCAGGTCGGATCAGCCACTTCTTCCAGAAACTCGGTATAGACCTGCGCGTCGACAATTCCGTTCACGTCATGACGCAAACCCTTCGAGAAATTCGTGGGCCATGTCCCTTCAAAAAGGTCCGATTCACCGTTGTGATCCTTGAAAACCTCCTGAGTGGAACGCGCCAACACACTCAAACGGCGCCGACCCCGGCCTACCTTTTGATTGGCTTCATCAGGGTTCTGCCATGGTTCAGACGGAACGGTATGTTGCGACATGATGTTCTCCTCATCGACGAAGGAACGAATCGCATCACGGCGTTACCGGATCGTGACTTCCAAAAAGAGAATGTGTTTTCTATGCTTTTTCAATAAGTTGCTGGATTCACACTGGCGCACGGAACGCAATCACGCAAAAACTCGTGACTCGGTTTCACGTTGCTAAGCCAACCGTGCACTTGAACGCCGCTGTAGACCTGCCACGTCTCGGATTCTCGCACATCAGGCCAGATGCCACAGGCAAGGCCCGCGATTCTAAGGATATTACGAACTGCATTGGGTCTGAAGAAAGTGAACCAAGTCTTGCCAATGGAGGATGCAAACAGGTGCGATTCCGTTCTATTTCAAAGAGTTCGGACAGATCTGTAAAAAAAACCAAACTTTGCGGAATTGACCTTGTATTTCCGTTGCTTGCACGGATATACCCGTCGGCGGAGACGTGGCCGAGTGGTCGAAGGCGCTCCCCTGCTAAGGGAGTAGGCCCGGAAGGGTCTCGAGGGTTCGAATCCCTTCGTCTCCGCCATCCACCGAAGTCAAATAATAATCATAAAAAGCAAAAGCTTATTTGAAATCAGACTGTACGTTTCTGGACTATCGAGCGACGACAGCCCTTAGAAACAACCGCGCTCCGCCGCTGTTGCAACATAGGTTAGTATCAGGGATGCGCCTGACGTTGTCTTCAGAACCTGTACGTTGCGCCCAGCAGCGGACCTGATTGGTCAAACCTGAAATCATTGCCGTTGATCTCATGATCGAAGGAAATATACCGGTAGCCGCCGCGGATCAGCCATCTGTCATTGATTTCATAATCTGCAGTCAGCAAAACTTGCCAGGTTTCGCTACCGCTCCGAAACCCGCCATAATCCACGAACCCGGTCCCTGACCATTTGTCAGAAATCCGAACTCTTGCACGGGCAGCTACGACCGGATCAGTCCAGTTGTCGTCGGTCGTCACACTTCGCCCAGCAGCGACCCCAGGTTGCAATCGGAACGTGGTTTCCGTGCTGAACCACCTGAACCCGCCTGCTAAGGCCACGCTGATCGCGGGTGTCTCATAAACATGGTAACCGACATAGCCGCTGAGAAACTGCGTGGTGGCAGAGGTATCCAAACTCGAAAACGCCGGGCCGGGAGTTGAGTTACTAAACGCCAAATCGGTGTAGTTGTAATCAGCAAGCAACAACCAGCGCCCGTTAGACGCTGAAATACTGCCCATAAACGCAAAATCCAGGTTTTCGAGAGCGTCTGAAAAACTCAACGTGCCGTCGATTGTTCCACTTGGTGTTGCAAGAGAAATATCCGTTTCGGCCATGAACAGATAAGCTGTGCCCGAAAAAGACCAATCAGATTGCTGGGCTGAAACAGGTGGCGCGATCAGTAACGCAACCGCAATCGCCAAGTTTTGCACCTTGCTTTTCATCAGTGACCTCGTTGCTAAAATTTATATTGCATTACTTGCATGCTTTACGGTTACACAATTTGTAGCCGTTTCCAATATCTCGATCGCTGTAGTGCCAACACGGTCCTTATCAATCAAAAGGTGCGTTCACACCGGAAATGCTAAAGGACGCTGTCGTGCGTCCCCCGAAATGATCATACGAAGAATAATCCTGCTTCTAACGAACAGTCGCTACTGGTTTGGGGCAACAGAGGCGGTCAACAATTGCTTGGAATACTCGTGGCTTGGGTTCCCCAAACGCAGTGTTTCCGAGGACATGACCTCAACAATTTCACCATTTCTCATGACCGCCAACTGCTCGCACATATGTGCGATAACCGGAAGATCGTGAGACACCATCAGATAGGTCAATCCGCGCTGTTTGCGCAGGTCAGTCAACAGGTTGAGAACCTCGGCCTGAACGCTGACATCCAAAGCTGACGTGGGTTCGTCCAAAAGCAGGATGTCCGGCTCACCTGCCAAGGCCCTTGCGATTGCCACGCGTTGTCTTTGACCACCGGAAAGCTGGTGTGGATACCGAAACCGGAATCTTTGCCCAAGTCCGACGTCGTTGAGCAAATCGCTCACGCGTTTATCGATATCTCCAAACCCATGCAGATGAATTGTTTCACTGAGGACCTGGTCGACAGTATGTCGGGGATGTAACGATGCATACGGGTCCTGAAACACCATCTGGACGGTTCGAAAGAATGACCGATCCCGCCGGGACCCGGATATCGCCTGACCTTCTACGCGGATTGTGCCCGACCATTGCGGTGCAAGTCCCGTTATTGCCCTCAGAATTGTCGACTTGCCGGAACCGCTTTCGCCCACAAGGCCAAAACTCTCGCCCTGCGCGACTTCAAGGTTTGCGTCTTTCACCGCATCGACCCGGTCGTGTGCATGACCAAACCAGACATTCAGATGGTTGATTTCCAGTGCCTTCATTTCAGCCCCTCACGCTTGGGGCTTCGGACCAAGACGGATCGCGTGTGAGAACACTCAGGTGGTTGCATTTTTCATCAAGGCGCGGCAGCGAGTTCAGCAAGCCCTGGGTATAGGGATGTTGGGCCTGATGCAGCTTGTCAGCCTCGCAAACCTCGACGATCCGACCTGAATACATGATGAGGACACGGTCGCAGAATTCAGACACCAGATTCAGGTCGTGGCTGATGAATATCAGACCCATCCCCCGTTCCTTGACCAATCCGTCCATGATATTCAGCACCTGCCGCTGAACGCTGACATCAAGTGCCGAAGTTGGTTCGTCGGCAATCAGTATCTTGGGGTTGGGAATCAACATCATCGCAATCATAATCCGCTGCCCCATGCCTCCGGACACCTCATGCGGGTATGCCCGCATCACCCGCTCAGGATCACGGATTGAGACATTGTCCAACATCTCAATAGCCATCTTTTTCGCATGGGCCTTAGAGCCGGAATTGTGTTGAAGGTATGCTTCCATGAGTTGCTCGCCAACGGTGACCACCGGGTTCAGAGAAAACTTGGGGTCCTGCATCACCATCGAGATCTGCTTGCCTCGCACCTCACGCATCTCGCGCTCGCTGAGCTTCATCAGGTCTCGGCCTTCCAAATTGATGTGTTTGGCCTCCACGATACCCGGATTTCGGATCAGGCGCAGAATGGCCCGTCCCGTCATCGACTTGCCCGAGCCGCTTTCGCCGACGATCCCCAGACGCTCGCGCCCCAGCGAAAACGACACGCCCCGCACGGCGTCAAACACGCCCTGACGGGTTGGGAAACGAACCCACAGATCTTCGATGTCGAGTAAGTTCATTGCCCACCGTCCTTTGGATCAAGCGCGTCCCGCAGTCCGTCACCCAACAGGTTGAAGGCCAGCGAAACCGTGAAAATTGCGAGCCCCGGCACCGTGGCCACCCACCAGTGATCAAGGATGAACCTTCGACCCTCGGATATCATGGCACCCCATTCCGGGCTTGGAGGTTGTGCCCCCAACCCCAGAAAACCAAGACCGGCTGCAGCCAAAATGATCCCGGCCATATCCAGCGTGACCCGCACGATCAAAGATGAGATGCAAAGTGGCCAGATATGCCGGGTGATGATGCGCAGCGGCCCGGCACCCTGAAGGCGGATCGCGTTGATATAGTCGGTTGACCGGATGGTCAGGGTTTCTGCACGCGCCATACGCGCATAGGGAGGCCACGCCGTGAGTGAGATTGCCAGAACCGCGTTTTCAATCCCTGCCCCAAGCGCTGCGACAAACGCCAGCGCCAGAACAAGTCGTGGAAAAGCGAGGAAAATATCCGTGATGCGCATAAGGATCACATCCGTCCATCCCCCCACATATCCCGCAACAGTCCCGACCAGAAGCCCCGCAATCGGTGCGATGAGCGCCACAAGAGCTACGATGTACAGTGTAATTCGCGCCCCAAAGATCAGGCGTGACAGAATATCCCGCCCCAAGCTGTCGGTTCCCAACAGGTGCCCTTCAGCCCCGATGGGGAGAAGTCGGCTGGACAGGCTCTGAACAAAGGGATCGTGCGGCGCAAGAAAAGGCGCAAAGAGCGCTGCCAGAACAAGGATGACAAGGATCGCCAACCCGACCATCGCCATCGAGTTTGATCGCAAAGTCAGCCAGCCTTTGTAGAAGCTGGCCAGTCTGGCATGGCGGCGCGAAGTCGGCTCGTCGGTCAGCAGCCACTGGCGCAAGGTCATGTCGCTCATTTCGACCTCGGATCAAAGAAACGGTAAAGAAGGTCCGAGAATATGTTCAGGCAGATAAAGATCAGCCCGACCACAACGGTTCCTCCAAGAACGGCATTCATATCGGCGCTCAGCAAGGCCGTCGTGATATAGCTGCCGATCCCCGGCCAGCTAAAGATGATCTCGGTCAGAACTGATCCTTCCAACAAGTTGGCATAGCTGAGTGCGATCACTGTGATCAGCTGCACCCGGATATTCTTGAAGGCGTGGCGCCAGATAACTTGTCTTTCAGACAGCCCTTTGACGCGGGCGGTGATGACATACTCGGCTGACAACTGTTCCAGCATGAAGGATCGGGTCATCCGGCTGATGTAGGCAAGCGAGTAGTACCCCAGCAATGCCGCGGGCAGGATAATATGGGACAACGCATTGCGGAAGACATCCCAATCCTGGGCCAAGGCACTGTCTACCAAAATCAGCCCAGTGCGTGAGGGCACTATGTCCTCGTAGAAGATATCCAGGCGGCCCGGGCCACCAACCCAGCCGAGTATCCCGTAGAAGACCAGAAGCCCCATGAGCCCCAGCCAGAAGATTGGCATTGAATACCCGACAAGCGCGACCACACGGGCGATCTGATCGATCCATGATCCGCGCTTGACTGCGGCGATCACACCAAGCGGAACACCCAGAAAGATTCCAATCAGAACGCCCAAAGTCGCCAATTCCAGCGTGGCAGGGAAGACGCGGGCAATATCCTGAGAAACCGGGCGGGCATTCAGAAGTGAATCGCCAAAATCACCGTGCAGAACATCCCAAAGGTAATATCCAAATTGAACCAACAGCGGCTTATCAAGACCAAGCTGTTGATAGACCGCATCATAAGTCGATTGCGATGCGCGTTCACCGACGATTGCCAGCACCGGGTCGATCGGCATCACGCGACCGATGATGAAGGTCACGAAAAGCAGACCCAGCATTGTAATTGCGATGGTGCCAAGAGTTTTCAGGATACTCTTGATACAATGGATAAGAGGCGCCGAGCGGCGCCCCTCAGTTGGTCTTTCGGCCAGTGCCATTTACTTGGTCACCTGCCAATACGACGCCGATGTAATCGCCTGACCGGTTGAGAAATTCGTCACGTTTTCACGCAGGGCCGATTGCTCAATCTGCTGGAACATGATGACAAACGGCGAAGTCTCGCGGAACTCGGCCTGGATTTCCTTGTACATGTCAGCCCGTTTCGCGGTGTCGTTTTCGACAACAGCCGCGTCCGTTTTGTCGGTCAACCCGCCGGTATCCCAAGAATTCCGCCATGCCAGCAATCCTGTGGCATTGGCTTCGTCCGAATTATCCGGGTTATAGGCAAAGGTACCTGCGTTCGTCTGCGGGTCAGGATAGTCCGGCCCCCATGCGCCAAGGTAAACATCCAGTTCCCGCGCACGATACCGCGCCAAAATTTGTTTGGCGGTTCCCACGGTAATGTTCATCGTGATGCCAACCTGACTCAGCGCATTCTGTAGCGATTGGGCGATTTCGATCCGTTCCTGCGCTTCACGCACACCTACTTCAATCTCAAGCCCGCTTACACCTGCTTCATCCAGCAGGGCCTTGGCCTTTTCCACATCAAAGCTAAACGGCGTCTCGTCAGAGGCACCGAGATAGGTTTGGGGCAGGAAATTCTGGTGGATCGTGTATTGCCCTTTCAGGAAGCTGTCGCGCATCCCTTCATAGTCAACCAGATATTTGAACGCCTGCCGAACCTGAGGCTTGCTCAGCTCGGGATGTTTCTGGCTCAGCGAAACATACATCAGGCGGCCCTTAAGCTCGTCTGCAATCTTTACGCCGGCAACGGATGAAGCACCGGCAACATCTTCTGGATTCAGGTTGCGCGCGACATCGATATCACCACGTTCCAGCAACAGGCGCTGGCTGGCGCTTTCCTGAACGTGGCGGACAACCACACGCTCCATGGCCGGAGCACCCAAATAGAAATCGGGGTTCGACTTCAGTGTTACGCTTTCATTGGGTTTCCAGCTGACCAGGCTATAAGCCCCAGATCCAGCAGTATTGGTCTTGAGCCATTCATTGCCCAAGTCGCCATCCTTGTCGTGTTCCATCACCGTCTTCTTATCGACAATGCCGCCGATGGTAGCGGTCAGACAGTTCAGAACGAAGGATGTCGCATAGGGTTTGTCCGTCGTGATCGTCAGAGTGTTGCCGTCCGCGACAATCGTTTGTTCGACATTTTCCGGCGTGAACCCAAACTGGGTCAGGATAAAGGCCGGGGTCTTGTTTAGAATGATCGCCCGACGCAGTGAAAATTCAACATCTTCGGCCGTCACCGGATTTCCGGAGTGAAAGGTCAACCCTTCCCTGATATTGAAGGTAATCGATTTGCCGTCTTCAGACACATCCCAACTTTCAGCGATGTCGGGCTGATAGCCAGCATCCAGATTGAGCGGGTCGAAGTTCACCAGCTTCTGATAGACATTCCGGCTGACATCCGAACCCGCAAACTCAAAGCTTTCGGCCGGGTCCAACGTCGTGATGTCGTCGATACGATGCGCGATAACCAACATGTTCGGCGGCGTTTCGGCCATTGCCGAAGTCGAGGTCACGGCCAGCGCCAATCCTAGCGCCGCACCGGTAAGCAATCTGTTAAATGCGTTCATTTTGTCCTCTCTGTCATCAAGTCTTCACTAACGGTTACGAGCCCCAGGTCTTCTCAAGAACACGCAACCAGTTTTCGTGGCAGAGCTTCTTGATGAGCTCTTCGCCGTATCCATGGGTCACCATGGCATCTCTCAATCGAGGCAGCATCGAGATGTCCTTCACGTCGTCCGGCACGACCGCCCCGTCATAATCGGACCCAAGCCCGACCCGGTCTTCACCCATTATCCCGATCAGGTGGTCAAGGTGCTTCAGAACCTGCATCAACGGCACATCGGACAGCATCCGACCATCCTCACGCAGAAACGCAGTGGCAAAGTTCAACCCGACCATCCCGTCGCTTTCCGCGATGGTGCGAAGCTGATCATCGGTCAGATTTCGCGCGTGCGGACAGATGGCGTGGGCATTCGAATGCGTTGCGACCAAAGGCGCATCCGAATACCGCGCTACATCCCAGAAACCTTTTTCATTGAGGTGGGACAAATCCAACATGATACCCAGCGCATTGCATCGCTGCACAAGCCGCAGTCCATGATCCGTCAATCCAAGGCCAGTGTCCGGCCCCGATGGATATCTAAACGGCACACCATGGCCAAAAATGTTGGGTCGGCTCCACACGGGCCCCAATGATCGCAACCCCGCCGCATGAAACACGTCAAGCGAATGCAGATCGGCATCAATCGGCTCGGCGCCCTCGATGTGAAAAATGGCCGCAATCTGGCCTAGCGCCATGCTGTTTCGAATATCCGAAACTGATCGAACCACTTTCAACGCCCCCAAACGTTCCAGTTCCAGCAGTATGGCAATCTGCCCCAGCGCTGAGGGCAGAGCATCTTCGGCGTCTATATGATTGGGAAGCGGCAGGTCATAGCTAGGCTGGACCATTTCTTCCATTTTAGCATCGGCATCGATAGGCGAAGGGACCCAGACGGCAAAGAAGCCTCCGCCAAATCCACCGGCCTTGGATTTAACAGAGTCGATCGCGCCTTCGAGCCCGGTCAGGAAGCGGCCCGCTTCGGGCAGACCGCCTGACGAGGCCAGTTTTGACAGAACATCATTGTGCCCATCAAAGATAAGAGGGGAGGTGCTCAAACTCGTTTTTCCCAGGTTAGTGTCATTTCGACACACGCTAACAGACGCAATCATCATGATTGCAAAAAATCTTGATGAGTTTTACTCATAGAGCTAGTCGGAATCATGCGGGCGCCCAGCGATGAAGAAACCTCGCAACTGGCATTCTCTGCCGGAATACCAGGCGCTCCGTGCGCTCATGCAGTCTGGAACAACGGCCGCTGCCGCACGACAGCTCGGCTTATCTCAGTCCGCGGTCAGTCGCTCGGTCAGCAGCTTAGAGGATCGACTGGGCAGAACACTGTTCGAACGGGATGCAGGCAGATTGCGACCGACGCAAGAAGCCGTAAGGCTGAATATGCGATTGGATCCTTTGTTCGAGGCATTGGACAGGATCGATGGTCCGGGCGAAACTGTGCAGGAAACACTGCGCCTCGTTGCACCGCCCAGCTATGCTCATCGATACATCGTTTCCCTCATCGCCAGTTTCATTCGCGGGAATCCCGGTTTTTTCGTGAACCTTGAGGTGACAACGTCGGATATGGTCACGCTTGGCGTGCTTGAGAACCGATTTGATCTTGCCGTGACCGGGATTGAACAAAGCCGCGCTGGCATCAAACTTATACCATTTCGCGAGTCACCAGCCGTTTGCGTCATGCGACCCGAACATCCTCTGTCTGAACGCACCGTTCTGACGCCTTCAGACTTGCATGAGCAAGAGCTGATCGCGCTGACGTATCGACATGGGCGGCGCGGGCAGCTGGACCGGTTGCTTCATCAAGTGCGCGCTAAACCGAGGATCGTTGCCGAAGTTTCAACCTCATTCGCCGCTGCCGACATGGCGCGCGAAGGATTGGGGCTGTCTGTTATCAATCCCTTTCCCGTCTACCATTACCGATCTCCCGACCTGGCATTTGTCCGATTTGAATCTCTTATGCGGTACCGGGGCCATTTTGTGGTCTCTGATCAAAAACCGGTTCCAAGGATCGCACGGGCATTCATGCGGCATCTGCGATTGAATACCCCTCCGGACCCTTTCTCTGACCCGAGGTAATGAAATCTTTCCAAAGGTCTTCACTGGCAATACGCCATGTGACCGCCCAACAGGGAAGATTTTGGAGGAGGGTCGAGGTACGGACCTGTCATGGCTACGTGCACAGTTTGGTATGAGTAACGTCCGCAAACGTGGGTTTCTTCGTCCTTATGTATCTCAGGCCGTATCACCCGGTATGCGGTTCGTTCATAAGGCTCGTTAGAATCTCCGCCCAAAACCCGCTTCTGATTTCCCTACGTTTCCAGGCGAAGCTGGCGTATCATTCTCTCGCTCAAATCTTAGGAAGGAATACCTAGATGGCGGATTGTGCGAAACTGCACCCCGGCGAAACCTATTCCGGGAAACAGGGGTTCGATTACTTCGAAGGCATCGCCAGACAGACGGTAGGAAGCCAAGCTATCTGCATGCATCTGCTTACGGTCCCGCCCGGAGGGCGCGCCAAGGCGCATAAACATGAGACACATGAAACTGCGATTTATGTGCTTTCCGGGTCTGCGAAGATGTATTGGGGCGACAGGCTGGAACACGTTATGGAAACGCAAGCAGGAGACCTGATCTATATACCGGCAAACACTCCGCACCTTCCGTTCAACGATGGGAACGAACCCGCAGTTGCAGTTATCGCACGCACGGACCCGAACGAACAGGAAAGCGTTGTCCTGATGCCGGAGCTTGAAGACCTTATTCCGGGGTGACGCAAAATACTGTTGGGGGCCAGCAGCAGTTCTCTAATTCCTGTTTCTTCCAGAGTATTTCCGGCGGTATTTGCGCAAATAGAAACACCGCCCTGAGGCGGTTCGTAACAATCTGATATTGTGTGTTATATTTGGTTGTGGTGAGAGGATATGATCCTCTGCGGTTGAGGTTATGATGCTGACGAGGTTAAGAGGTTAAGCAAAAGATCCGGGGGATCACTTGTGGTCTGAACGGGCAGTGTTGGGGTTTTCTGACGCTGGTTGCGGGAGCAGGATTTGAACCTGCGACCTTCAGGTTATGAGCCTGACGAGCTACCGGGCTGCTCCATCCCGCGTCAGAGTCAGATTT